>NZ_JBNHIN010000027.1:88876-118502 GCF_050054615.1 Streptomyces sp. YGL11-2 | reverse complement strand
CGTGGCGAGTTGACACCGCCACGGGCGCATGCCCGCTGCCCACCCGCGCCCGGAGGGGAGGAACGGACGCGGGGGGAGGGGAGACTCCGGTACCGGACCCCAATCACGAGAGTCCGTTGCCAGCGTCCTCAGGGGTTGGTTTCAGTGGGGCTCCGACGTCGAAACACCCTGTCAGCGCGGGTTGTTCAACTCACCTGTGATCGCCTGCGTTTGGTGCGCAGTACTGCGATCGCGCCGCCGGCCAGCAGGGCTGCTGCCGCGCCTGAGCCGCCGAGGAGCAGGGGAGTCGAGGGCGCGGACGCCAGGCCGTACCCGCCGGCCAGTCCCTTGCGGTCGTATGTGGACCCCGGCAGCTTGTCCGCATAGCGGCCGTGCACCAGTTTCTGGTACGCGGTGAGCGTCACCGCCTGCTTGCCTCGCAGACCCGAGGCTGCTTCTCGGTTGAGCGGTTCGACGGTGTCGTTCTTCAGCCGGTACCAGGCGTGGATCTGAGGCTCGGTGAAGACCGTTGAGGGGCCCGTGGTCTGTCGGGCGTAGGTGACATCGCTGTCGCCGTCGCGCACGCCTGCCAGATGCCAACTCTTGCCGCCGCCCGTGGCCCCGGTGGAGAGCAGGACCGTGGCCTTGTGTCCGTTGGTGCCGTTCGCCAGGGAGGCCAGATGCGACAGGCGTACGGCGTTGCCGGGAGTCGGCTTCGCGTTCCCGGTGACGAACTGGGGCGCGAGCTCGTACAGCGCGACCGGGGAGTTCAGGGTGAACGCCTGCCTGCCGTCGCGCGGTTCGGTCGCCATCGGTGCAGCCGCGCCTGATCCGCCGTCGGCGCCCTCGTTCGCCGTGGCGCCGAGGAACCGTGCGACGGTGTCGTGTACTTGTGTGCTCTGGAGCACCTGGCGTGCGCCCTGGTAGTCGGGAATGGCAGTCGGCCCGTCGGCCGCCTGGGCTTGGCCGCAGAAAGCCGTGGCGAGCAGGGTCGCCGCCGCGCCGAGGGAGAGGGACAGGCTTGCGAGACGAGCAGCAGGCCGTTGTGCAGAAATCATTTTGCCGCGCATGTGCCGCCCGCCTTACTTGTGTATCCCGATGCGTGAATGGGTCCATTGGAACGACGAGTTGTTGACGTAGTCGTTGTAGTTCCACCACGTATAGGTCTGTGTGGAGGGCCAGGGGTCACCGACCGCGATCATTTGCGATGACGGGTCATAGCCGTAGATGACGTTCATGTGGCCACCGCCCGAGTTCCATCCGATGCGAACGGGAAAGGGGCGCCCGCCGTCGATCTCCTCGCCGACCTGTGAGAAGGAGGCGCTTCGGGAAAGGTCGTTTCCGGTGTTGCTCAGACCGATGTTGCCCAGGCCGTTGGCTATGTCGTCGAGGGTGGCAGGCTGGTCGTTGCAGCTGAGATTGCTGTTCTTGGCTGCAAGCCGGCAGAAGTCGTACTGGTTGTACTGGTTGTAGCCCCAGTACTTGGCGATGGTGAGTCCGCTGGCGTCCCAGCACCACTGGTCCTGAACCTGCTTCTGCATGTCTATGGTGAGGGCCGTGCGCCCGCCGGATTTTGGGTGCGAGGACGAGCAGGCCGGCAGACTGTCGGTGTTTCCCTTGATGAACGCGTTGGCTATGTAGAAGGATCCGGAGTCCGACCAGATCCACCGTGGGTCGTTCTCCACTGAGTCGCCCTGGACACGGCAGGTCATCGAGACGGTGCTGCCCGTGCCGGCATGGCCGACGATGTGGCCGGAAAGGCTGGGCGATGACCTTTCGTTGATGCTGCGGTAATGGGTCTGACCGCCGTTCACGGTGCCGGTGACGGAGCCGGCCCGGGCGTTGCCACCGCTGAGCACGAACCCTGCCGTGATCGCTGTTAAGGCGATCACCGTCAACGTTCTCCACAGGGCTGAGGCGCGGGGAAGGCGCATGTATGGACTCTTTCGAAGTGTGGGGGGATGTATTGCGGCAGGCGCAGGGCGGTTGACGCTGGAGCGCGCCGAGTCGTCACCCGGCGCATTCCGTGCGCGACTGGCCGACACACGCCTTCGCGAAATCGGTTCGGGCCAGACTCGGGTCTCACCCTGCCCCAACTCGTTTCGCACGCGCGCCCTGTTACCACTCAATTCCGCTGCGCATACCGGCTGCCGCGTGCGCGACAGAAGGAAGCGAACGCCAGCGGAACCTCTCTGGCCTGCCATGCTCAGAAGCACACGAGAATTACTACAACACCTTCACCGGGCGACGCAATGACGCTGTGTCAACACTCGTGAATACTGGGCAGTAGTTGTGGAATTCACCGAGTCACATGCAGTGCTGGCGCGGTTACTGGACCATCAAATTGCCTGAACCTGGGGGTCTTTGCGTAATTCTTGCTGTCACGTCAGGCGGGGCGGGCCGTTACTGACAGTCGCCGCTCGTCGGTCGTCGTCGAATCCGCAGAAGTTCTTGTGAATCGCCCAACCGGCGTGGCTTCTACGGGAGTTCCGGAGTTCCCTAACGGTAGTTTGTTGACCCGGGTCCGGCAGCCCTACGGCCGTACCGCACACCGCGCCTGCTGCGTATGCTCCACGAGTAGTCTTTGGTCCGGGTGTTGGCGGAGAATCTCCGGAGTAAGCACCTCAAGTGCACGTTGATGTAGGCGTGTTGACCGTTTCGATGTGCCGGGTTGGTGACAACGGGACGACGTTGACCACGACGCCAGGTACATGAAGGAGAGTCATGGCCAGACCAGCTCGGCATCGGCATCTCGCCGCCCTCGTGCTGCTCCTCTTCGCCCTCGTCCTCCCTGAGGCCCTGCAGGCCACCGCCGGCGCCGAGACGGCTCCGCTGCCGTACCCGACACGGTCCGACTACCGCATCAAGGGCATCCAGCCGGACTTCTGGTCGAACAAGGACGAGATCGCCGGCAACAACACCGGCGGCGTGTCCATGAACCTCGTCTGGGCGGACTGGGAGCAGAGCGCCAAGGCGGCCCCGTGCGCGGCCGGTGAGCAGGCTTTCGACGGTCGCTGCTTCACCGTCCGGCCGGAGGTGGATGCGGCCATCAAGGAGTGGACCGACCGGGGACTGGTGGTCACCGCCATCGTCTTCGGTACGCCCGGTTGGGCCCGCCAGGGCCGACCCTGCGATCCCGCACCCGGCCACGAGCTGTTCTGCGTACCCAACAACCCCGCCGACTTCGGCCGGTTCGCCGGAATGCTGGCCCAGCGTTACGACGGACTTCACGGGCACGGCCGGATCGCCGACTTCGTGATCGACAACGAGGTCAACACCAGTACCTGGTTCAACATCGGCTGCGGCCGCGGCAAGCCCTGCGACACCACGCAATGGCTCGACCAGATCGCGGCCAACTACAACGCCGCCTACGACCGCATCACCGGGCAGCAGCCCACGGCCAAGGTCCTGACCTCGCTGGATCACCACTTCGGTACGGCCTATGACCTGCCGTCCGACCACGACGCAACGCTGTCCGGCATGACCGTGCTCAAGGGGCTGGCCGCCCGGGCGGGATCACGCCAGTGGCGGGTCGCCTACCACCCCTACGCCCCGGACCTGTTCAAGCCCGCCTTCTCCGCCGACGACTTCCCCAAGGTCACCTATGGCAACATCGGCGTAGTGGTGGGCTGGCTACGCCAGCAGTTCCCGCACACCCCCTCCGCCTGGACCATCCAGCTCACCGAGAGCGGCATCAACTCCGGGGACCAGTCCAACGAGTCCCAGCAGGCCGCAGCCGTGTGCGACACCTTCCGCAATGTGCTCGGCACGCCGGACATCGAGAGCTACATCTACCATCGGATGCAGGACAACCCCGCCGAGGGCGGCCTCAAGCTCGGTCTCCGGAGGCAGGACGGCTCTGCCAAGCCCGCATGGTCGGCGTGGGCGCTGGCCAACCGCAACGACCTTCCCTCGCCCCAACTCTCCTGCGGCTTCGAGCACCTTCCCTACACCCTGCTGCGCCGCGGCTACCGCCCTGACCGGGGACACGTCGTCTCCTCCCGGCTGCTGCCGCCCGGCTTCACCCAGGAGCAGACCTGGAAGCTGCTGCGCCACCAGGCACCCGGCACCACCATGCTCTACGAGTGCAAAGTGGGCGGACACACGCTGCTCACCCGCGACCCGGGCTGCGAAGGCCAGTTCCCCATGGGCCCCGTCGGCTACATCCACACCGAGCAGGTGGGCGGTTCCGTACCCCTCTACCGCTGCCGCATCCCCTCGAACGGAGACCACTTCGCCTCCAGCGCGGCCAACTGTGAAGGTCACACCAGGGAGTCCGTGCTCGGCTACGCCTTCCCGTAGCAGTCAGCGGACGACCGCGACCGTCGCCGTTACCGTGGTCCGGTGGTCCGGGACGGGGCAGGTCGGTGCTGCGCGGGGGGACCGAAGGCGCACGCCGAGGTGAACTCGGCGCATCACGGCGTGCGCCTGTGGGACGACCGCGGGCGGCCGCCTCAGTCCTCGCCGCCCGCGGAATGCGTGGCACCGGCGGAGCCCGTGGAGTGCGGGGAAGCGGTGGGGCGGGGGTCGCTCGCGCGCTGTGGGGCCGGGTGCAGGATCAGCGGCAGGTAGACGTCGTCGACGATGTCCGTGATGACCTCGTCCTCGACGGGGGAGCCGAACAGCAGGAACTGGTTGCGCAGCAGGTCGGTGGCGACCGTCGCCCGCCGGGAGTCCAGGATCCAGGGTTCGATCTCCCCGCGGTCGACGGCGCGCTCCAGGAGGACGCCGAGGGTGGCCGGGCCGGTGGTGTGGAACCGTTCCCTGATCAGGGTGGCGAAGTCCGGGTCGCGTGTCATCTCGGTGAGCAGGCCCCGCAGGATGCCGCCGAGCGGGCTGGCCATCTTCGCCGCGATCTGCCGCAGCAGGGCGATGACGTCCGTACGCAAGGCGCCGGTGTCGGGGAGGCTGATGTCGGCGACGCCGGACAACTTGCAGGCGTCCATGACCAGTTCGGCGCGGTTGGACCAGCGTCGGTAGAGGGCGGCTTTGCCGGTGCGGGCGCGGGTGGCCACCCGTTCCATCGTCAGTGCGGCGTATCCGGTCTCGCCGAGTTCCTCCAGCGTCGCCGCCAGGATGGCGTTCTCCAGCTCCTCACCGCGGCGGCGGGGCCCTTTTCGGTGGTCGGCGGCGGTGTCGTCGGCGGGTTCGGTGTGGGGTGACAGCGTGGCTCCCGAAGATGGCCTGTAGAGGTCGTTGCGTTCCCTATGGGGCCAGTCTATTCTCAAATTTAGAGAACCATACGTTCTTTATACGTGTTCTTCGGTGGCGCAAGCGTGGAACAGGACAGACGGCGTCGTTGAGGAACGCCGACACGAGACGGCAAGAGATCAACAGATATCGAGGGAACCGATGACGGAGATCGCCACAACGCCACAGGCAGGGGAGACCCCCGCCTTCCCGAACGACCGAAGCTGCCCCTACCAATTACCGGACGGCTACGCCAAGCTGCGGGATGCGGCCGGCCCGCTGCAGCGGGTCACCCTCTACGACGGCCGCCAGGCATGGGTGGTGACCAAGCACGAGACGGCGCGAAAGCTGCTTGCCGATCCCCGGCTCTCCTCCGACCGCGGTCACGCCGGCTTCCCCGCCACCTCGCCGCGATTCCAGGTGGTCCGGGGCCGCCAACCCGGCTTCATCGGGATGGACGCGCCCGAACACGGCCCCAAGCGGCGGATGACGATCAGCGAGTTCACGGTGAAGCGGATCAAGGGCATGCGCCCGGAGATCGAGCAGATCGTGCACGGCTTCCTCGACGAGATGCTCGCCGCCGGACCGCCCGCCGACCTGGTCAGCCGATTCGCCCTGCCGGTGCCGTCCATGGTGATCTGCCGGGTGCTCGGAGTGCCGTACGCCGACCACGACTTCTTCCAGGACGCGAGCAGGCGCCTGGTGCAGTCCACGGATGCCGAGAAGGCGGTCGGCGGGCGCGACGATCTCGAACGCTACCTGGACGGACTGATCTCCAGGTTCCAGGCCGAGCCCGGCCCGGGACTCATCGGCAGCCTGGTGGCCGATCAGTTGGCCAACGGCGAGATCGACCGCGCTGAGCTGATCTCCATGGCGCTGCTGCTGCTCGTCGCCGGCCACGAAACCACCGCCTCGATGACCTCGCTCAGCGTGATCACCCTGCTGGAACACCCCGAGCAGTACGGCGCTCTGCGCGACGATCCCGGTCTCATCCCCGGCGCGGTCGAGGAACTGCTGCGCTACCTCGCCATCGCCGACATCGCAGGTGGCCGTGTGGCCAAGGCGGACATCGAGATCGACGGGCAGCTCATCCGGGCCGGCGAGGGGGTGATCGTCGTCAACTCCATTGCCAACCGCGACGGTACGGTGTTCGAGGACCCGGACACCTTCGACGTACACCGCACGGCCCGCCACCATCTCGCGTTCGGTTTCGGCATCCACCAGTGTCTGGGCCAGAACCTGGCCCGCCTGGAACTCGACGTCATCCTGACCGCGCTGCTCGACCGGGTTCCCACGCTGCGACTGGCCGTACCGGTGGACCAGTTGACGCTGCGGCCGGGCACCACGATTCAGGGCGTCAACGAACTCCCGGTGACCTGGTGAGCGGTACGGAAGGAGCGGCGCTGCGAGTAACCGCCGACCGGACCGTCTGCGTCGGCGCCGGCATGTGCGCGCTCACCGCCCCCGGGACCTTCGACCAGGACGAGGAGGGCATCGTCACGGTGCTGGAGCCCCGCGCCGACGCCGAGGCCCGATCCGCCGCACGCGAGGCCGCCGCGCTCTGCCCGTCCCGCGCCCTCCAGATCACTGAGGTCTTCAACAGCATCTGAATGGAGGCGAGTTCGGAGCACAACACCCGCACTCCGAGCGACGTCGGGACGCGCCAGGGACATCGGCGCCGCGCTGACGGTCGTCCACTCCGCACCCGACCCGCCCGACTCCGCGCCGCTCCACAACGGCACCGGTCGCCTTCCGGCACGGGCAGGCAAGCGAGGGCCGGTCGACCGTCAGCGCGGCACGGGCACGGTCGGGCGCAGCGCGGCTGCCACGCGGCTGAGGAGGTGTTCGACGGGAGGCAGTACCCACGGTGACAGCGCGGCGACGCCGACCGCGGCGCCGACCCCCGTCCAGGCCACCGGACCCAGCGGCGTGCATCCGAAGAAGTGGCTGACCACGGGTGTCTGGACGACACCGGCCAGAACGAGGGCAGAGCCGAAGGCGGTCGCCATCACCAGGGGACTGTGCTGCCGGTCCCTGACGGTCTGGGTGAGCTGGGCGCCGACCACTCCGCACAGTGCCATGGTGCCGGTGCGCCGGGCAGAGCCCGGGGTGAGCCGGCCGATCAGCCACGCCGTGGCCGCGCCGAGACCGGTGACCAGGCCGCGCTGGCGGATCTGGTGGGTCAGCGGAGCCCCGAGGGCCGCGATACCCACCGGGGTGTTGGCCGAGGGGGTCTCCTCGCTCGGCTTCACGTTCTGCGGTGTGACGGCCACCGCCATGGCCGGGAACATGTCGGTGAGGAGGTTGACCAGCAGCAACTGCCGTGCGGACAGGGGGGAGACGCCGTCGAGCAGCGTGCCGAGCACGGTGAAGCCGACCTCGCCGAAGTTGCCGCCGATCAGGATGCTGATGGCGTCGCCCACGCTGCGCCACAGGGCCCGGCCCTCGGCCACCGCGTCGACGAGGACGGACAGTTCGTCACCGGTCAGGACCAGGTCCGCCGCGTTCCGGGCCGCGGCCGACCCCCGGGCCGCGATGCCGACACCGACGTCCGCGGCACGGATGGCGGCGGCGTCGTTCGCGCCGTCGCCGACCATGGCCACCACCCGCCCCGCCTCCCTCAGTGCCTCGATGACCTGGAGCTTCTGCTCCGGGGCGACGCGGGCCACCACACCGCAGTCCCGCAGGAGTTCGGCCCGGCCGGCCCGGTCGAGGGCGGAGAGCCGATCGCCGGTGACCATGGCGACGTCCTCCGGCCAGCCCAGGGACACCGCCACCGCGCGAGCGGTCTGCGGATGGTCACCGGTGAGCATCACCGGCCGCAGGCCCGCCTGGCGCAGCCCGGCCACCAGGGGAGCGGAACTGGCCCGTGGCGTGTCGGCCAGTGCCACGAACCCCAGGAACTCCAGCCCCTGAAGCGGCTTGTCGAGCGCGTCGGGCGCCTCGCCGGGAGGCAGCCGACGCCGGGCGACGGCGAGCAGCCGCAAGCCCTCACCGGCCAGGGACTGCGCTCTCTCCTCCGTATCTGGGGGGAGGTCCCGGCAGCACGGCAGGACGACCTCGGGCGCTCCCTTGACGACCAGCTGCGGCTCGTCATCGGCGCATTGGCCGACGGCGGCCGCATATCCGCGGCTGGCTTCGAACGGCTGGGCGTCGCTCTGGACCCACTTCCGGTCGAGCGGCGCCGCGGTGAGTACGGCCTCGTCGGTGGCGTGTGCGTGAACGCCCGTCTCATCCGCGTCCGCACAGGTGCGGGCAGCGGTCAGCAGCACCGCGGCGGGCTCTGGGTCGTCGGTCGTGTAGGCGGCGCCCTGTGTGGTGACCAGGCGCACGACGCGCAGCCTGTTCTCGGTGAGGGTCCCGGTCTTGTCGAAGCAGATGGTGTCGATGCGGCCCAACGCCTCCAGCGTGCGCGGGGCGCGCACCAGTACCCCGCGCCTGCTGAGCCGGCGCGCCGCGGCCAGTTGCGCGACCGTCGCCACCAGCGGGAGACCCTCCGGGACCGCCGCCACCGCTACCGCGACGCCGCCGCCGACCGCCTCGCGCACCGGCCTGCCCCACAGCAGGGACAGCGCGGTGACCGCCGCGCCGCCCGCGAGGGTGAGCGGCAGCACCCGTTTCGTCAGTTCCTGGAGCCGCGCCTGGACGCCCGCCGCGGAGGGCGCCCGCGAGGCCAGGGACGCGGCACGCCCGGCCTGCGTCTGGGCGCCGGTACCCACCACGACGGCACGCCCCCGCCCGGCCACCACCGTCGTGCCCTCGTGCACCATGCAACTGCGGTCCGCCACGGCTGCGCGCGGAGTGGCGGCCACCTGCTTGCGGGTCGGCAGCGACTCACCGGTCAGGGCGGACTCGTCCACCTCCAGATCGGCCGCCTCCAGTAGCCGGGCATCGGCCGGGACCACGTCGCCCGTGACCAGTTCGATCAGATCACCCGGCTCCAGCCGGGCGGCGTCCACGGTCGCCGTCGCCCCGGTCCGGGGGTCCGTCACACGCCGGACGGTCTGCCGCTGGCCCATCGCGAGCGCCGCCAACGCCCGCTCGGCGCGCAGCCGCTGTACCCCGCCCACCAGCGCGTTCATGCCCAACGCACCGGTGACCAGGAGCGCGTCGACGGTGGACCCCAGGAGCGCCGAAGCAGCCGCGCCGACCGCGAGGACAGGGGTGAGGGGATCGTCGAGCTCCGCGCGCACGGCCGTGAACAGGGACATCGCCAGGCGCGCCGGAGTGAAGACCGGCAACCGGGCCACGGCATCGGCGCGCGTACGGGCCCTGGACAACGCCGTGGGCGCGGTCCGGGGCCGCGCGGCCAGTCGCGACAGCGCCTCGACGGGGTGCAGGGTGTGCCAGGGCACGCGCGGCCCGGGGCGGGGCGCCTTGCGGCCGGCGGCACCGTACGCGGCCCGCCAGCCCGTGAACAAGGCCGCGCCGGCAGCGGCGTTGACGGGACTCAGCCGGATTCCGGCAGGCAGCAGCACACGGCGCGCGGGAGCACCTCCGGTGACCACGAGCAGCCCGGACAGCGCCGCCCCCGACTGGGCGAGGGTCTTGGAGCGGCGACCGACGGCGCGCGCGGCGGGAGCGGCGGCCAGCAGACGCCACACCCCCTCCAGCCCGTTCAGCACCAGAACGTCCGCGCCCCAGACCACGGCACTGCGCCCGTCGGTGACGGACAGGGCGAGATCACCGGCCAGCAGTCCCGCCAGCAGGTGGTGGCCCTCGGCGTCCTCGTGGCGGATTCTGGCGACGGTCAGGACCACCCTTCCGTCGTCCTGCAACCCGCGTACCACCTCGGCCAGCGGCCGTTCGGGGGCGACGACGGTGTCCGCCAGAGCGCCGAACTCGCCGAGCGAAGGGTCGTCCACCATCACCACGCCCAGGCCGGCCCGGCGCGCCGCGTCCAGCACCTCCTCGGCGAGCGGGTCGAGCTCCCACCCGACCCGTACGACACCGACGTCCTCCGCGCCCACGGACGCGATCATCGAGCCGGTGCCCGCCGGCTCCTCGCCGGGCGCCGGCCGCAGGTTCACCACCATCCCGTCGACGCCGGCCGTCGCGCCGCCGGAGCCGTGCAGCGCCGCGGTCGCCGCGTGCCACAGCCGGTCGTGGTCCCACGAGGCCGCGGTGGGTCGGACGTCGAGGACGGTGCGACACCTGCCGTGCAGGGCGCCCGGATGCAGGACCACGGTGTCGACGAGTTCCAGTTGCCGCAGCCGCCCGGTGCTCCGGACCAGCAACCCGTCCTGGGCCAGCGCCATGCCGAGTGCGGCCGTGAACGCCGCGGGCCCGTAGCGTGCCGCCTTGGGCGATCCGGCCAGGGCCGCTTCCGCGGCACCCGCCGGGCTGCGGGTGAACACCAGCGTGGCGAGCGCACCCACCAGGCTTCCCGTGACCGCGGTATCCGCATACGCCTGGCCCGGGTTCTGTCGCACCGGCGGCCGCGGCAGCCCGTCCCCGGACAGACTCGGCCGGTCCGGTACGCACAGGGTGTCGTGTGCGGCGTCGAACGCGGCGGCCCGGACCAGCGCCTCCGCCAACTGGCCCGTTCGCAGGGCCCCGTCCAGGACGAGGGCGACCGGCGACTGGCCCAGGCCGTGCGCGGCGGCATTGACCGCCGCCAACACCAGGTCGGTCCCTGCCGCACCGAGCCGGTCGCGCAGCACGCCGCGGACCCGGGAGTCCTCCCGCAGCAGCGCCACCGCCGCAGTGACCGGCCGCGGTGCCTTCCTCAGCCGCATCACCCGCGCCGTCAGTGCCGTGGCGACGCCCGCCGCGTCACAGACCAGGGCCAGCGCCGTCGCCCGGACATCACCGACGCTCCCCGGGTGCGGTGGGGACGGCTCGTCCCCGCCTTCGGAGTGCCCCAGCCCGTACCCGCCGGCCAACTCCCTCACCCGGCGCTCGACGCCCCCAGCCAGTGCCTCCTCGGCCATCCGGACCACCAACCTGGCCAGACCGCCGTCCCAGTAGGCAAGAAGGACGTCCGGGTGCTCCCGCACCGCGGCCGCCACCTTCTCCGCGGCCTTCTCCCGCCCCATGGCGTCGGTGGTACCGGGGCAGGGGCGCAGGGGCAGCTGCAGCCGGCTTCCGGCGCGCCAGCAACCGTCGTCGGGAGAGAGCGCGTGACGAGCCACCCGGGTCACCCGTACGGCCGTGGCCGATGCCTCGGCCGTGGCGTTCGCCGCCGTGCACACACCGACGGCGGCAAGCTCGGCGGCCCCGCGCCGGAGCGCGTCGGCGGGGGCCGCGAGACCGCGCACGACCCGGGCCGGAACGGCAAGCGCACGACCCAGACCGGCCGCGGGCAGACGGGTCAGCAGACGCAGCACCACTGTCCTACTTTCGCGAGAAAGCCACACCGGTCGCGACCGCGGTACGGGGAGAGAGCTGTGCCCGAGACGGCCGGAGCGCCGACGGTTCGTGCCGGACGGGTCAGCCGGCCGCCTGACCCGACGGCGCTTCGGCGTAGATCGGCACCGTACCTTCGCGCCGGCCACGAACCCGGAGCGATGCGGCCTTCGGCGCGCCCTCCACCCGCTTGGCGGAAGTGGCGGCCGTCGGCGAACAGCGCTGTTCACCAGCCGCCGAGCCGTTGGGCCCCACCCCCGTTCCGGCGCTCGGCTGCCTGAGCCCCACCACCGCGGCGCCTACGGCCACCACCAGCCATCTCCGGCCCCTCGACCACGCCCACCGCGCTGACGATGCCGAAACCCGCATCCACCACATTCCTCACAGCCCCGTCCCACGAGGACGACTGGCGGCTGACGCAGTGGTTCCCCCTGCTCGTCTCGTCCTGTCGCCGCGAGCACCCGTTGTGCGGTTCCTGGCACCGCCCGACCGCCCGACCGCCCGACCGCGCACGCGTCACGCGGCAGTGAGCCCAGGCCGTTGTCTGCGGGGTGGAAACGGTCTGCCAGGACGTCGGGGTGTTGATGCCGGATGGGGGCTGGCAGCGGAGAGGTGAGGAGGGGCGGGACAGGGCGCTGCGGGAGCTGTACGCCGCCAACGAGCGGGCCCTGCCCTGCACTTCGGCTGGGTGCCTGCATCCCGGACCGGCGGGCGCAGTCTCTTCATGGCTATTCCATCGAGTGTTCCTACCGTCCTGTCAGACGTGCTCGCGGTGCGCAAGTACCGGGACGCGCACTGCCGTTCGGCAGTGGGAGAAGCAGGCCCGGCCGGCGGCCGGTCACCGGCGTCGGCGCACCGCGATGACGTCCGATCCAGTTGAAGCAGAGAGGAGAATCATGACATCCCGGAAGACGCGTCACGCGATCGTCAGGAACATGGTGGCAGCAGCCCTGGCGGTACCGGCCCTCATGCTGGCCTCAGGCACGGCGTCGGCCACCACCGACGACATCGTCAGGGTCGCCAACGCGAATCTCGACCACCATGCCTGTGACACGAACAGCGTGGGCGGGCAAGGGTACAACTCCAGTTGCACGGGTGCCGGTGGCTCCCCGGAGAACTGGTGCGCCGACTTCGCGGCGTGGGTCTGGGCGCAGGCGGGCTACAACGTCAACGGATTGACTCCGGCGGCCGGAAGCTTCGGACAGTACGGTGCCGGACTGCACCCGGATCCCCACGTCGGTGACGCGGTCGTCTTCAACTACAACGGCAGCGGACAGGCCGATCACGTAGCCATCGTCACGGCGGTCAACGGCGACGGGACCATCGAGAGCATAGGCGGCAACGAGGTCAGCAACGATCCCGCAAGCGCCTCCGCTCACCACGACGGCCCCTACAGCGGCGCGGTGGGCGACAGCTCGTACTGGCACATGTCGATCAGCGGTTACGTCTCACCCACCAACTAGCCCCGACGTCTCATGGCGGTTCGCCGGTTCGTCCGGCGGGCCGCTTTGGCGTGTGGCGTGGTGGTGGGCACGCCGCGGGCCTGGTTGTCGCCCCAGCTCCCGTCCCCGCCCCTTCGGGCACTGTGGGTCGATTCGGGGCGCTGCGCTGCTTCGCCCCGCCGTGTCGTTGCCCGGCGGGGCGAAGTGGGCCGAAGCGGCTGATGTGGGCCCGGGTCGGCTCACCCCGTGGCGGGAACCGGTCTGTGCGCTCTTCTTCGGCGCGCAACGGTCCCGGTTCGTCCCGGCCTCGGATCGCCGAACTCCCCTACGGCAGCGAAGACTTGTCAGCTACCCCATACGATCAGACAGGAAGCTGAGTTTCCCCCTGGCGGCCCGGGTGGTTCGAGAGCCCGGTGACCGAGCACCACGCGAAAGCCGTGCCTCAGAGCGCGATCGGGCCCAGGGGGATGTCCGACACGGTGATGCCGACGGACTTGATGGAGCCTTCCAGGGTCGGCACGCCACCGGGGCCCTGGGTGACCTTGGCGGTCAGGCCGTCCAGGGTGCCGCCGACGGAGAGACCACCGGCGATGCCGTCGAGGTCGGCGTCGGCTATCTCGCGGGTCTCGATCGGAGAGGTGTTGCTCATGAGGATGAGCGTCCTTTCTTGTCTGGGAGTGGGTCGCAATGCATAACGCACGCACTGCAGCGGGAACCCTTGACACGAGTCCCGCCATGAGCCTGAGCAAATCACGCTCGCGCGGGGCGTGGTGGATCAAACGCCACAGCCTTCACGTGCTGTACACATCAACTCTGGAAGCGGAAGGCCGGCGTCAGGCCCGAACCCTGAACCGACCGAAGGGGACCGGGTCGGGTGGGGACCTTTCGTGTGGGGTCCACCGGCGGGAGCAGGGCGAACTCACCCTGGGGCGGCCTCCCGGACCGTTCCCCATGGCGGAGCGCGTACCCGTGCTGTCTGCGCCCCTACCGGTGTCATGTGGCGAGGCGGTGACCAACGTGGCGATCTCACACGGGAGTTCCAGCCGCTGGTGGAGTGCGCCCATCGCCTTGTGCTGAGGGCGGACCGAGACGTCTTCTCAGTCCGTCGGCGTTCCGAGGGTGTAGGGGGCGAGAATGTCGGCGACGGTCTGGTTGCGGGGCGCTGCGATGCCCAGTTCGGCGGCCAGGTCGGCAACGCCGC
The DNA here is from genome assembly GCF_050054615.1 of Streptomyces sp. YGL11-2. Classification (NCBI taxonomy): domain Bacteria; kingdom Bacillati; phylum Actinomycetota; class Actinomycetes; order Kitasatosporales; family Streptomycetaceae; genus Streptomyces; species Streptomyces sp. YGL11-2. The sequence continues at coordinate 104,342 of NZ_JBNHIN010000027.1, read as the reverse complement.
CGCTGAGCCAGGGAAGTTCCAGGCGGTTGCCGCGTTCGAGGTCGTGGTGCATGGAGGAGGTCATCTCCGGGGGCAGGGTGTCGATGAAGCCGAGCCGGTCGTCGGGGAACGTCTCGTCCAGTGCGATGCCGGATGCCCGGGCCACGGCCACCGTCTCGGCCATGATGTCGCGGAGCAGGGCGCGGGTGCGCGGGTTGTCCCGGATGGTGCCGATAGGCCGGCGCACGGCGGCGGTGGTGGCGGACAGCCCGACCAGGAAGACGAACTTCTGCCAGATCACCCGGGCGATGTCGGCGCTGATCTCGGCCTCGACGCCGGCGGCGCGGCAGGCGGCGAGCAGATCCTCCGCGAGGGGCCGCCGGTCGGGGTGGTACGGGCCGAAGACCATCTTCTGGAGCGTGCCGGTGTGGGTGACGACGCCGGGTTCCTCGATGTGGGCGGAGATGAAGCAGGCGCCGCCGAGGATGTTCCGCTCGGGGAGGTGGCGGCGCAGCACGGTGTCCTTGTGCACCCCGTTCTGCAGGGACAGTACGGCCGTCCCCTGGTCGGCCAGGGTGCCGAGCTGCGCGGCGGCCTCCTCGGTGTCCCAGAGCTTGACCGCGAGGAGGACCAGGTCGGTGGGGCCCAGTTCGCCGACGCCCGCCACCGCACGCGCGGGTGGCGTGCGGACGTCACCCAGCGGGCTGCGGACCAGCAGTCCGCGGCGCTGTAGGGCTTCGAGGTGCCGGCCGCGGGCGACGAAGGTGACGTCCGCGCCCGCGGCCGCCAGGCGGGCGCCGAAGTACCCGCCGACGCCGCCCGCGCCGAGAACTGCGATACGCACGGTGGTGCTCCTTCCTGTGGGCGGGTGCCCCGCCCGGTACGAAACGGTGTGGGCGCCGGTCTCGCGGTGACCGGGGTGCGGGAGGCGGTCGCGCCGCACGGCGGCGGGTGGCCTCGGGCGGGCACGGGTGGCCGGTGGGCCGGGGTCGGGTGTCGCACCGCCGCGCACGCGAACCGGGCCCTTTCCGGGCAGTTGTGCCAACCCGGCGCAGACTACCGCCGGATGCGCTTGCCGATCACGGGCCCCGCCGTCTCCACGGAGTGTTCGGCGGTCCGCCGGTAGGCGAACCAGGGCAGGAAGAGCTGGGTGACCGGGCCGACCATCAGGGCGTACAGCACCGTGCCGACGCCCACGCTCCCGCCGAGGAGCCAGCCCACGCCGAGCACGGTGATCTCGATCAGGGTGCGGACGAGCCGGATGGAGCGCCCGGTCGCGGCGGATGTGCCGGTCATCAGTCCGTCCCGGGGGCCGGGGCCGAAGCGCGCCCCGACATAGACCGCGACCGACAGGCCGTTGAGCACCACACACGCGATGAGCAGGCCGACCCGGGCCGCGAGCCCGAGGTGCTGAGGGATGAGGGAGAGGCCCAGGTCGGACGAGGATCCCACGACGATGATGTTGGCGACGGTGCCCAACGTCGGCTTCTGCTTGAGGGGGATCCACAGCAGGAGCACGAGAACGCCGAGGAGCGCACTGATCATGCCGAAGCTCAGGGGAGTGTGGTGCTCCAGCCCCTCGTAGAGGACGCTCCAGGGGTTGACGCCCAGAGAGGTGCGCACCATGGCCGAGAGGCTGAACCCGTACAGGGCGAGCCCGACGAGCAGTTGGGGAAAGCGCCGCAGCGGACGCTCACCGAGGGGGACGTAGCTGAGGGGCGGCAGGGGCGGGCGCGTGCGGGACGCGGCCCGCCCCTCGTCGCGTTCCTCCTGGCGGCGCCGGAGCCTGTGCTTGTAGATGTCGGTGATCTCCTGCTCCACTCCAGTCGCCTCCGGTGGGTGTGCCTGCCTGCGTCACTGCGTGTCAGGTCTCCAGGCGGCTCAGGGCCTGCCTGATCCGTCTGCCGGCTTCGCTCAGGAGCGCACCCGTCCGGCCGCAGTTGATCCGTACGAAGTGGTCCAGGGGCTCGCCCTCCGCGAAGTGGTTGCCGCAGATCGTGGCGACCTTCGCCTCGTCCAGCAGGAACCGGTCGGCGGTGCGGTGGCCCCGCTTTCCGTAGGCATCGGCGAAGGCCGAGAAGTCGACGAAGAGGAAGTACCCTCCCTGCGGGACGTTGATCCGCAACGAGGGGACCGCGTCGAGTTCCCGCACCATGGCGTCGAGATTGTGGCGCGCGGTCCTCGCTCTGGAGGTCGCCACCTCGTCCATCTCCGGCCGCAGCGCGATATGCGTGGCGACCTGGCCGTAAGTGGAGGCGAACGAGGTGAGGTTGACCTGTGCGCGTGCGGACGCCTCCACGATGTCCGGTGGACCGCAGAGATAGCCGATCCGGTCGCCGTGCATGCCGTAGGTCTTGCCCGGGCCGGTCACGGCCACCGTCCACGGCCGCATGGAGCAGTGGCCGCCGTCGGGGAGCCGGACGTCGATGGCGGCGAACGTCTTGGCGCGCGGCCCCATGACATGAGCCTCGTAAGGAGTGTCGAACAGGACGTGGACCGGGCTCTCACCGCCGGCCTCGCGCCGCAGGTTGTGCCGGGCGATGATCCCGGCCAGCGCCGACAGCTCCTCGGTCGAGTAGACCTTGCCCGTCGGGTTGATGCAGTCGCCCAGGACGACGATCTTGGTTCGCTGCGAGAGCGCGTCTTCGAGAGCCGGCGCCGTCAAGCCGTCGTCCGCCGTGACCCGGACGGTTTTCGGGACGGCCTCGTGCAGTCGCACCATGTCGGCGTAGTGCGGCCAGTTGGGCACCGGAATGACGACCTCGTCGCCTGGATTCAGCAGCGCGTGGAACGCCACCGAAATCGAACCCTTCACACCGCCCGGAGTGACCATGACTTCACTGTCCGGGTCGTAGGTGATTCCGTGGAGGCGAGCCACCCGCGCGGCGACGGACTCCAGGAGGAACGGAAATCCCTTGATGGGCGCGAACGCGTGAATCGTGTCGGAGCGAGTCTGCACGAACTCGACGACACCGCGGTCGATCCGGGGATCGGTGGGTGTGTCCAGTGCGCCGATACTGAGATCGATGATCCGCTCGTGCCCGGCGAGACCGCGATTGAGTGCCGCGAGCTTCGCCGCGGTCCCGTGAGTAGCTGATTCCGGTATCCGCAGGATGGCATCGGAGATGCCGCGATTCTTCTGCACGATGGTAGGTGCCGCCTTTCCCGCTGCGGAATTCAACTCGTGGCCACGGCCTTGTACATCGCGTTCCACATGTCCAGTTGGATGTTGAGGGTCTCGGTCGCCGCATAGGAGATCTCGGCGACCTCCGCATCGGTGTGGCAGTTGTTCAGAACGCACTTCTTCGCGTCGGCGGCGTGGCGTTCCTCGACGCCCTCGTCGCCGACGTGGACGTTGAAGTAGATCTCGACGCTGTCCACGAACTCGGCCGCGGGCAGCTCCTTCCGGTTGTTGCGGAATGCCGTACGGCAGACCTGCAGCATCTTGTCGGCGTGCGACTCCAGGGCCATCGCCACACCCAGCATCCGGTGGTAGTTGCTGCTCAGCAGCTCCAGGGTGCGCTCGCGGTAGGCCACCGTCTCGGGGATGACCAGGTCGCTGTCCCGCGCCTCCCGCACGAGCAGCGTCGGCAGGCCGAACTCGGTCCGGCCGTAGAGGTTGTGGGAGTTCTCCATCAGCAGCTCGTGGCAGTGCGCCGCCTCGCCGTTGCCGGTCTCCTCGTTGAGGATATGGGAGAACAGGACCAGCGTGTCGCGGTCGTCGTGGGCCGCTGCCTGGGCGCAGACGTAGGCGATGCCTTTGACCGTGCCCTCGGTCCGGTGGAAGAAGTTGGCGCGGTGGAAGTCGTATGCCCGGTCGGTCCACGGTGTGTTTTCGAGGTACGCGAAGTAGTCGTTGCCGTAGACGCGGTGCTCGTCCAAGTCCTCTATGAGCGCGGTGACTTGGTCGTGGAGTCGGACTTCGGTGGAGTTCGTCATCTCGCTGCTACCCCCTGTGTACGCAGGTGTTGAACGGCGGCCCGCAAGATTTCCGGGCGGGCCCGCGATCCACTGGATGAATGTCTTACCGAAGCCGTGGGTCGGGTGAGTCACGCGCTCACCATCAGAAGCCGTTTCGGACGGCGGCCATGGCCTCTCGTCTTACCTCTCGCCTTACGAAGGCAGCCGGGATCGATCCCTACAAAGTTCCCCTTCGGTAAGCCGCGAGGGCCACTTCGGCTCGGTCGATATCCACGGTGACGTAGCGACCGTAACCGAGAACAGGTCACAACCGGCCAGATGCGGAATTCCGCCTGCGTGGGAACACGTCCGCCGGGTCGGAGAGATGAACCGGATGCCGACTCGCGTGCGTGAACTGCGGTATTGCGGCAGGTCACACCAGAAAAATCCGGCCGGGTTTGCAGATCCGGACGCCGAATGGCCGGTAGTTTACCGGCCGGTTCGTCGCCGGCTCAGGGAAAAGATACTCCGGGTCCGGGAATTCCGGTCGGGCGACCCGGTCCCTGCGCTCTTTCTCGTCCGGGCGGCGCGGTCGCGCGCACGACCCGGTGAGCAATACCGACAGTCGGCCCCGCCGAGGAGCGAAGGTTGGCCACGCCGGGACGCCGGGACGCCGGCCGCCGGCCGCCAGCCGCCAGCCGCCGGCCGCCGGCCGCCAGCCGCCGGCCGCCGGCCGCCCGGCGTCCCGGCGGCTCAGGCGCGTTCGTAGAAGCCGTCGAGACGACCGCGGGCGAGGACGTCACCGGCGGCGGCCAGTACGTCGCGTGGCCTCGCGGCGTCCAGGGGGGCGCCGCTCGATCCCGCGGTGACCTGTGTGGCGAGGGCGAAGAGCTGGAACACGTACCGGTGCGGGCCGTGGCCCTTGATCGGCGCTGGCCCCAAGTAGCCGCGGCCCGCGCCCGAACGCAGTGGGCGTACGCCGTCGGAGGGGTTCGCGGCGTCGAGTGCCCCTTGGGGGAGTCCGGTCACCGAGGGATCGAGCAGGGCGACGCAGTGGACGAACGGCGCCGGGGTGGGTGCATCGGGATCCTCGACGACCAGCAGCAGTTGCGCGGTGGCGTCAGGTGCCGGAGACCAGGTCAAGGCCGGCGACAGATCCCTGCCGCCGACTCGCTTCGCGGCGTGGACGGTGGGGATCGTGGCCTCCTCGTCGAGGTCCGGGCTGCTCAGCGCCAGGGTGGTCTCGCCGCCCAGGTTCGGTGCGTTCCAGGCGAGGCCCGCTTGGCCCGCTCGTCGGTTCTTCAGCAACTTACCAAGCACTGCCATGGGTTTCTCCTTGTCGGGGACGGCGCGGGGCGGGTCACAGTCGCCGGGCGCCGGCGGGTACGAGAAGGGGCTCGGCGAAGCGGCAGATCTCCTCGGCCGCGTCGCATTCCTGGGTGGACGGCTCGGACCAGTCCGGCGCGGCGGGTGCGCCCGGCCAGGCGTGGCCGCCGCCGATCACCGTCCAGGCAACGACCCGGGTTCCGCCGACGCCGCCGTCAGCCGCGGTGCGGCGGGAGAATTCGGTGGTGCGCGTACGGCCCGGTCCCGGCGGGCATCGGTCGACGGCGCGCCAGCGCTCGGCCGTCTCCCGGAGCGACAGCGTCCGGCCCCGCAGCTCCCCGTTGGGCCCACGGTGCCGGGAGTACCCGCCCTCGATCGGTGAGTACCTGTCGGCCGTGCCGTGGATCAGCATCGCCGACACCGCGTGGGTCGGTTGCAGCTCGCGCAGCGCCGCGGGCAGCCCGCCGGCGACGGCCGCCAGCACCGCGACCTGAGCACTCGCCTGCAGTGCGAAGCGGTGCGCCATGAAGGCGCCGTTGGAGACTCCCGCCACGACGGTCCGGTCGGGCGAGGTGCCGTACCGTGCGGCCGACCAGTCGACGATCGCGCGAAGAAAGGCGACGTCGTCCACGCCCGCCTCGTCGGCCGTGGTGACACCGCGGCCGTCCGACCAGCACCCCTTGTGGCCGTCCGGGTAGGCGACCGCGAAACCCCACGTATCCGCCTGCTTGTCGAACGTGGTCCACTCGCGCATCATCCATCCGCCGGCTTGCGGATGGTTGCCGTGCAGCGCCAGCACGAGCGGCGCCTGCCGGCCGTCCGGCACCCCTCGCGGCAGCCGGATCGTGAAGCTGCGCCGCCTCCCGCCGATCGTCAGTTCACCGGCCACCGGCTCGCCCTCGCTCACCATGAGCCCACTTCCCCTTGAAGCCATATGCGCAACCAAACTGCGCAGTGGTGCTGTACTTTAGCGGCATGGGAGAAGACGCGGCAGCCATCGGCACGAAGGCGACCACCGGACAGGACGCCGCGGCCATCGCCGATGAACTCCAGTTCCTGGTCGGCGCGTTGGTCCGGCAGCAGAGGGCGGTATCGCCGGCTCGCGAAGTGACACTGTCACAGGTCTCGATCCTCAAACGGCTCGACCGCGAGGGGCCGCACACCGTCGCCGACCTGTCCCGGCTGGACAAGATCACTCACCAGTCGGTCACGGTCTCCGCGGCCGGCCTGGTCGACCGAGGACTCGTACGGCGCGTCCCGGATCCCCACGACCGGCGACGCAAGCTGCTCCTCATCACACACGAGGGCAAGCGCCTGCTGAGCGAACGCCGGGGCGCCGGCCACGAAAACCTCACCGATGCGATCGCCGGCCGCCTCAGCTGCGCCGAACGGACGGAACTCGGCAGAGCGCTCACGCTGGTCCGCCGACTCCTCGACTGACGGCCGGGGCCTCTTCCGCCTGGCCGTTCGAGATGGCCCGGAGTCGGCCCCCGGGTTGGCTGCGGAGCTGCTCGACGGCCTGGGCCGTCTTCTCGTCCGCGGGAAGGAAGACGACCAACCGCTGTGCATCCGAGGAGAGTTCGCGTGACGCGCGAAGCAGCCGAGGTTCGCACCCGGAGGGGTGGTTGAGCGGCGGGCGGTCCGCCATGGGCGTCGGCCAGGGCGACGGTACGGTCGAGCGTTCACCGCCGCGTCGCCCGGCTGCCATGCGACGGAAGGGGAAACCTCCCGTCCACACGTTTCGATCGGCCTCGCGGAGCCGATACGAAGGCCCGTAACGGTTGGCACCTTCCCCCGGCAGGAGTGTGGATCCCTTGGGCAGCAAGAAGGCCAGGCGTGTCTGGGCAGGCGCGGGCGCCGCGGTCGTGGTGGCGGTGGTCGCCGCCACCGGGGCGAACGGGACGGCTCAGGCCGGCACACCGGCCGGTGCACGGTGGTCGACCACGTCGACGCAGAAGCCGGCCCCGGGTGTGCAGGTGCGCACCATGACCCTTCAGAACGCGGCCGCCGCGCCGTCCTGGACGGTCACTGTCCAGGCAGCGGCCACCAGTCGGCTGACCGGCGCCGCGACCTGGGCCGAGGTGGGTGCGAAGCCCTGGGCCGACACCACCGCCCGGCGGCTGACCGCGAGCGGTTTCCGGCCCCGCGTCGCCGCCGTCCGCTGGCCGGACTACAGCGACACCCCGCACGGCGTGATGGGCCTGCGGGTGCGGGTGGGGTCGTATGCCACCCAGGCGGCGGCGCAGCGCGCGGCCGGTTCGATCGCGGCCACCGGGTTCCACACCACCGTCACGTGGACCGGCTACGACGCCGACGAGCCGGCCGCCGGTGAGACCGTGCACGTCGCGGTCATCGACCCGCGCGCCTTCACCGGACGTGTCCAGGCGACCCACGACGGCAGGGTCGCGCAGCGCGAGACGACCTCCTCGGTCGCCGGGAAGCTGAGGTCCCTGGTCGCGGTCAACGGCGGGTTCTTCGTCACCGCCGACTCCGAGGGCGTGCAGGGCACGCAGTCCGGGCTGGGTGCCTACGGCGGCAGGCTCGAATCGCTGTCCGCCGGCGCCCGGGCCGCACTCGTCCTCCAGGACGGCGGACGGCACGACCGGGTGGCCGACGTCACCACCACCGTCACCGCCCGCTCCGGCAGGGCCACCTACCCGGTGCAGGGCGTCAACCGCGTGCCCGGCACCGTCCAGGACTGCGGGCGCCCCGGCGCCTCACCCAGCGACCTCCCCTGGCAGGACGTCACCTGCCACGAGTCCGACGACTTGGTCCTGCTCACGCCCGAGTTCGGCGCGGCACCGCCGACCGGAGCCGGGACCCAGGTGGTCATCGACGCCGCGGGCCGCGTGGTGTCGGTCGGCGTACGCGGCGGCAGCGTCCCGGCGCACGGCGCGGTGCTGCAGGGCATCGGCGCCGCCGGGGACTGGTTGACGGCCCACGCCAGGCCGGGACACCCCCTCGCCATCACGAAGGACATCCGCGACACGACCGGCCGACGGATCGCGCTCGGCCCGCACGACAGCATCGTCAGCGCCGCTCCGACCCTGGTGAAGGGCGGCCGGATCAGCATCGACGCGGCCACCGAGGGCGTCGTCGACCCCGCCGACCTCTCCTTCGGCTACACCTGGGCGAACGTCCGCCAGCCGCGCACCATGGCCGGGATCGACGCCCGAGGACGGCTCCTCCTGGTCACCGTGGACGGCCGGCAGAAGGGCGGCAGCGCAGGCTTCACCCTCGCCGAGGGTGCGGCGTTCATGCGCTCGCTCGGCGCCGTACAGGCCCTCAACCTGGACGGCGGCGGCTCGACGGCCATGGCCGTGAACGGCCGGCTCGTCAACCTCCCCTCGGACGCCACGGGGGAACGCGCGGTCGGTGACACCGTCCAGGTGCTGCCCTCTCCGCACCACTGACGGGTACGCCGCCCCGGGGCATGCTCCGGCCTCCCGACCGACGCCGCCCGGTGCCGCGCGGCCCCCGCCTGCTCATCGCGCGCGACCGAGCGGCGGTGGCCGGCAGCGCCGGGCGGAAGCGCCCACCCTGCTTGCGCTGTCCCGCTATGCCCGCAATATTCGTAATATTCGTGAATCGGCGACAACTTCCGTCACCGCGGTGCGGCTACTGGGCGGCGCCGAAGTCCTGTGTCCAGTAGCTGCCGGGCTGTGCGAGGCCGACGCCGATGTTCCTGAACGAGCAGTCGAGAATGTTGCGCTTGTGGCCGGGGCTGGACATCCAGCCCGCCATCACGCTCTCCGGGGTGTCGTNTGTCCAGTAGCTGCCGGGCTGTGCGAGGCCGACGCCGATGTTCCTGAACGAGCAGTCGAGAATGTTGCGCTTGTGGCCGGGGCTGGACATCCAGCCCGCCATCACGCTCTCCGGGGTGTCGTACCCGTAGGCGACGTTCTCGCCGTAACTGCTCCAGCTGTAGCCGGCGTTCGTGATCCGGGCGCCCGGATCCGACCCATCGGATCCGGTATGCGACATATTGCCGTGGTCCGCCATGTCCTTACTGTGGGCCTGAGCGGCGTTCGTCAGCTTTGCGTTGAGGGTGAGTGGTGAGCAGCCGACCTTGGCGCGTTCCTGGTTGACGAGTTGCACCACGCGGGCCGCGATGCCGGAGGCCGGAGCCGCGACGACCGCGGGAGCCTTCGGGGCTGCGGTGGGCGCCGCAAAGGTCGGCGCCGTGGGGAGCGCCCTGGGCGTCGTCGGCGCCTTCGGCTCCGTCGTTCTCTTCGGAGCCGTCGGTGTCTTCGATGCCTTCGGCGCTACCGTGCGCTGCGGTGCTGCGGACGTCGCCGTGGGGCTCGCGGTGGGTTCCGGGCTCCCGTCGCCCTGCGTCGGCCGCTGCTGGAACGCGGAGGCGCTGCTCTCGTGCCGGCGAGCCGCCCCGTCGGACTGTCCGCCCCGGCAGGCCATGGCGATGGAAGGGACGCCCACGGCGGTGACGGCGAGGGCGACGAGGCTTATCCGCCGGTAGTTCCTCTTCTTGCGGTGCTTCGTCATGCGTGACCTCACTCGCTCACTGCGGATCGCCATCGGGTGGCTGGTTCTGCCTACCCGCGTCTGAGCAGGGCAGCTGTCTCACCGGCCGCCATTCTGGGAAAGCCCCCGCATCCGAGGCAACGAGCATGTCTACTAGCCGCCCTAGTAGGTACTGCGCCCCTTGTCGGGGGCGGGTGGACGTGCTGCCCGGTTCCCCGCGCATTCCGTACGAGCCTGTTGTGCCGTCAGAATCGACTTCTACGGCAATCGGCGGGCAAAAGGATCAGGGGGATCGGCGATCGCCCCGTGCTGTGGACGCCATTGACGGACCAAGGCGGACAAAGCCTTATTTGTCGCTGCGGGAGGATCTACTAAGCGGGGTAGTTGTGGCGTGCGTGGGTGTGACGCATGTCATGAGTGGGGTGTGAAAGCGGATAGGGGAGGCCAAGCTGCCCCTTTGCGGACTTCACGGGCTTTACCGGCTTTGCGGTCATGGTCGCCGTCTACGGTCAGGTCCGTGCGACGCCTTCCCCCTCCTCCTCCTTGAGTCACTCCGCACGACCGGGGCGACCACGCGTCGCCCGGTAGTCGCGGGCGAGGTGGTGTTGGAGGCGGGCGTGGCGGAACTGGTAGACCGCGCCGGCCTGGCGCAGCACGCCCCGCTGGTAGGCGTCTTCGAGGAAGGCGACGACGGACCAGGGCAGCCGGCCGGTCAGTGGCAGCCAGATCCGGGCGAAGACCGCCCACTGGCCCCAGGCGGTCAGGCTGAGTGCGTAACCGAGGCCGCCGCCGAGGCCGCTGATGACGCCGAGCTTGATCGCGGACGGGACGTTCCAGACGAGCGGGCCGAGGATCGCCGACATCGGCTCGAACACGATCTCGGATCCGAAGCCGACCAGGAGCCCGAAAGTGGGGCCCCATACGAGGAACTGCGTGGCCACGGTCCGGAAGTTGGTGCGCAGGAGGTCGACCGGATTGACGGCGGACCGGATGTCGAGGGGGGTTTCCAGCAGGGTCAGGAGGCCGAAGGTGGGGCCGGCTCCCAGCGCGAAGACCATGCCGTAGAGGATGCCGTCGCCGAGGCCGACACCCAGGCTGGTCGCGAGGCCGACGTGATGGACGACGCCGTTGAGCACGCCGCGTACGAAGCCGTAGCCACAGCCGAAGACGAGACCGCACAGCACCCCGATCATGAGGCGGGGCAGCGGTCTGCGCATGGTCTTCCCTGCCCGGCCGAACAACTTCATGCGTACTCCCGTGGGCTCCACCGCCGCGTCCTTGGCCGCGACCATGAACCAGTACGTGATCCCGAACAGGAGCCCGGAGAGGAGCCCTGCCACCACCCCGTCCGCGAGTTGGAAGCCGAGGGAGTCGAAGAGGGCGCCGACGACGCAGTCGATGAGCCCGATGGCCAGGCAGATCACCAGCGCGGTCGTCAGGGTGCGGGTGGGGCGGCGGATTCCGCAACCCAGGCGCCACCACTCCAGGTTGGGGGTGTCGAGCCGGGTCAGATGGTGGGCGAGGTAGCCGAGCCAGTACTGGGCACGCTCCGGGTCGACGGCACGGCGGCTGCCGGGGCGGTTCTCGGGCCGGGGGCGGTAGACGGTGGCGGTGAAGTTGTGGAGGAGATGGTCCTCCAGGTCCTCGGGGCTGGAGAACCGCCGGGTGTCCAGGAGCGCGGCCGGGTCGTTGTCGGGGGTGTCGCTGTAGACGGCGCGGGCGAGCGTGACCATCAGCGGAGTGGTCAGCACCGCGGTGAGGTTGGCACCGGCCCGGCTGTCCGGCCGTTCGCGCAGCTCACTCAGCACGGGGTCCCAGGCCGTCGCCGCGGGGTCCCCGCCACGGGCCTTGCGCGCGGTGCGCGGCAGATAGGCGGCCAGGTCGCCGAGGGTCAGATCGGTCACCTCCACCGCGGCGGCGGAGGTGAGCACGTCGGTCTCCGCCACCGCGGCGGCGTACTCGGACGGACGGCTCGTCAGCAGCAGCGGAAGGGTGGTGGCGTTGAGCGCCTCCAGCGCGGGACGGCGCAGGCCGCCGGCGATCTCGTCGAAGCCGTCGAGGACCGGGAGCACCCCGCCGGTCTCGACCAGCGCGGCGGCCAGGTTCGACCCACCGGGTCCCGGGGCGGCAAGACCGGGGTGGTCCCGGGTCAGTTGCGCGGTCAGCCAGTCCCGGAACGTGACGGCGGTGGGGTCCCACGAACCGATGCTGAAGATCACCGGTACCGCCTCGGTGCGGGCCCTCGACTTCAGATGGTCCAGCACGAACCGCACGGCGAGGATCGTCTTGCCGGAGCCGGACCGGCCCAGCACCACCAGCCGCCCGGACGGGATCCGCCGGTACACGCCCACGATCTCGTCCAGCCGCCCGCTCAGGTCCAGCGGGCCGCGCGTGTCCCCGGCGGGCAGGCGGCGGATGTTGGCCCAGTGGTCGGTGAGTTCCTCGCGAACCTGTCGCCAGCACACCGGCAGGGGGTAGGGGTCGTGGACCTGCCGCTGCTCCTCCTCGCGCTGCCAGCGGGCGGCCACCGCCTGCGCGAGCTGCTCGGCGACGTCGACCAGGGTTTCGCGCACCACCGGCACCGGCAGTTCCGTGGCCGGTTCGCCATGGCCGGTCGATTCGCCCGGGTCGTCCGGCGGGTCCCCGTCCCCGCTCCGGCGGATGGCGGCCGCCAAGAGCTCCTCGCGTTCCTCCGGCGCCAGACCGAGGGCGTTGGCGAGCAGCCGCACAGTGGTCACCCTGGGGTCGGCGCGCTCGCCGGTCTCCAGGCCGCGGACGGTACGAACGCCCACACCGGCGCGCTCGGCCAGGGCCTCCTGGGTCATCCCCGCCTTCTGCCGCAGCCGCCGTAGCAGCGGGCTCAGCTCATTGGTCACGGTCACCGTCTACCCCCCGAACACGTCTCTTTCCCCAGGTGAGGGACTCTAGCGCGGCCACCGGCCGGATACGGCCGGTCTCCTGGCCTGTCCGCTGACCGGTACCGCGACCAGCATCGACGGCATCTGCCAGACCGCCCAGTACGGAGCCCGGAGAGCCCGATGCCGACGACCGCCACCACCGGCCCATCGACCGCCACCACACTCACACTTCAGGAACGCGAGGTGCTCTACGCGGTCGGCTGCGGCCTGCGGGACACCGAGATCGCCTCCGTGCTCGCCATCCCCAAGGACACCGTGGCCGGACACCTCGCGCGGATCCTCACCAAACTCGCACTGCGCGACCGGGCCGCCGCCATCGTCCACGCCTTCGACTGCGGCCTGGTCGTCCCCGGCCACGGCCCCCGCAAACCGGCGGCAGGCCCGGTGTCGCGGACCGCCGTCCGCCGTGTGCGCGAACCGCAGTTGCGGATCTCCGTGCTCGGACCGCTGCAGGCACGGCGCGGCGGACAGCCCGTGGACCTGGGGCATCTGCGCCAGCAAGCGGTACTGGCCGCGCTGGTGCTGTGCCCGGACCGGACGGTCAGTCAGCAGGAACTGCTCGACGGAGTGTGGGGAATGGAGCCGCCGACCACGAAGGTGGTTCCGGTGTACGTGTACCGGCTGCGCAAGGTCCTGCGCGCCGGGGACAGCACGGACCCGGTGATCCGGCGCGACCGCTGCGGCTACCGGATGACGCCCGGCGCGGTCGAGGTGGACGTGGTGCGCATGGAGGAGCTGGTCACCGCCGCCGGGACCGCCGAACGAGCCGGCGACCTGGCAGAGGCGGTCCGATGCTGCTCGCAGGCGCTGGACCTGTTCCGCGGGGAGCTGCTGGCCGGCCTGCCCGGACCGTTCGCCGAACTGGAGCGGCTGCGGCTCACCGAGCGCAGGATCGCCCTCGTGCAACGCAAGCTGGACTGGCAGCTGAGGCTGGGCCAGCACGCCGAGGCGATCGCCGAACTGCGCGCCCTGGCCGTGGCCCAGCCCCTGAACGAACCGGTCGCCGCGATGCTGATGCGCGCGCTGTACCGCAGCGGCCGGCAGGTCGACGCGTTGACCGTTTTCGACCGCACCCGCCGGCGTCTGGCCGACGACCTGGGGGTGCCGCCGGGACAGCTGCTGCGGCGCACGCACCAGATGATCCTGCGGGGGCAGGACACCGGCCTCGACCTCACCCGCACTGCGCCGTGACCCGACGGAAGCCGGGCACACGCGGTGACGAGCTGCTGCTGGCGAGGATCTCCGCAGCGGCCGGCCGCGAGCACATCGGCAAGAGACATGCCACCTACGCGGTGATCGCGCACACCCACCGCACGGCTGCCGTGCCGGTCCGGCTGGTCCGGCGCCTGCGGGCCTTCGTCCGGTACGGCCGGCCGTCCGTGCCGAAGGGGAGCGCGGACGCACGGTTGGACCTGTACGAGCGCGGGTTGACCATCGCCGTCAAGGGGCGGATCCACGTCGTCCGCTACGACACCACCTCGGTGTTCCAGCTGAGCACCCGGCACCCGCCCGACGCGTCCCACGGCGCCGCCGCGCGCAGCTACCTGCTCGTCGATGCCAAGGGGGAGCGGGTCGTGCTGCGGGGCAGGCCGGAGGTCGGCGACGCGGAGGAATGGGGGCCGGAGATCCGGCGGGCGGTCATCCACGCCCAACTGCCCTGGTCCTGGGCCGCGCTCGGCAAGGGCGGACGGCTCACCTTCGGGGACGTCTGGCTGACCGAGGAGGAGGTCGGGTCCGGAGGGATGTCCGCCCGGTGGCCGCAGGTGCGGCGGATCGAGCTGGAGAACGATGCCATCAGGCTCCATATCAACGGTAATTGGCACACTCTGGGGCCAACGGTCTCCCACATCCCGAACGTCTTCGTCTTCTTCCTCCTCGCCGAGCGCCTGCGCGCGGGCGGTCGGCGCTCATGACGACGGGCCACCCCTGCGGGACTCCGCCGACGCATGCAGGGACTTCATCGGCGCAGGCATGCGTTTCATCGCCATTCCAACGGCCGGGGCTAACGTCACGGCCGACCACAGCAGTTGCGCACGAACTCGACTCGGGGAGAAGCAGGGAAATGACCTTGTCCAGCAGGTGGAAGAAGGCGGTCGGCGGGGCCGGCGCGGCGGCAGCCATGGTGGCCCTCACCGCCGTGACGCCCACCGTCGCCCACGCCGCCCCGGTGCATCACTACTACCTGGAGGTCGGCGGCACGGGCTCGGCGGCGCCCGCGCCCGACTGCACCTCCACCTACGGATTCGCCAACAAGCACCTCAACGGCGGCATTCCGGTGCCCGTCTGCTACCCGGCGAGCGCCGGCCCCTGGCTCAACGGCCACAACGTCCCGGACCCCAGCGCGCCGAGCTACGACGCCAGCGTGCGCGAGGGATACCGCAATCTGCTGACCGCCGCCGAGAACACCTACCACCGCGACCCGGGCGCCCGCTTCACGATCGTCGGCTACTCCCAAGGCGCGCAGGTGGCCGACCAGGTGCTCCAGAAGATCGCCGGGGGCGGCACGGACATCCCCCGCTCGCAGGTGAACGGCATGCTGTACGCCGACCCCATGCAGCCCGGCACGGGCATCGGGGCGCGGGTTCCCCAGGGGTGGAGCGCGTTGGGGTTCACCTCGCCCGGCGCCGGTCCGGCGACGTTCGACGGCGTCCCGGTGCACCGCTTCTGCATCCGCACCGACCTGGCGTGCGACGCCACGTCGATCCAGTCGCTCCCCGGCTTCCTGACCCAGCACCCCAAGTACTGGCAGGACGGCAACGTCATGGTGCAGACCATCGGCCACGACGGCGGTGACGGGGTCACCTGGTACAACCCCTGATCGCTCTTCAGGCGGCCCCGTAACCGTGGGGGGTGCGGGGCAA
>NZ_JBNHIN010000027.1:18829-88729 GCF_050054615.1 Streptomyces sp. YGL11-2 | reverse complement strand
CCCGGTCGGACCGTTGCCGTGGGCGAGGCAGTCGCTCAACGGGCGGGCTTCGAACCGGCGTTGGCCGGCGCGGGAGACCGACCCATGAGGACCTTGTCAGGAATCCTTGACACTTGCCCGCTGTCAGGGCAACCTGACATGTATGGGAGCTGAAGAGACACCGGCCTCGCTGGCCGGACAGGTCACCAACAAGGACCCCGCCGTGGGACTGCAGGCGGTCGTCGCACTGCGCCGTCTCCTGGAGGAACTGGAGCGGCTCCACGTCGACAACGCCCGCGACCAGGGCTGGTCGTGGCAGAGCATCGCCACGTCGCTCAACGTCAGCAGGCAGTCGGTGCACGAAAAGCATGCGAGCAGGCGCAAGGCAACGGGCAAGGAGAAGTAGAGGTGTTCGAGTTTTTCACCGACCGCGCGAAGCGCGCCGTGGTGCTGTCCCAGGACGAGGCGATCGCCCTCGGGCACGACTTCATCGGTACGGAGCACGTCCTGCTCGGCCTGGTCGGCACCGACCGGAGCACGGCGGGGGACGTACTGCGTGAGCAGGGCGTCGAGTTGACACGCGCAAGGGAGGAGACCGTTCGGATTCTGGAGGCTGCCGGGATCGTCGCCGCCGGGGGACAGCCCGCGAAGGACGCCTTGTCGTCCATCGGCATCGACGTCGCGGAGATCCAGCGCCGGGCCGACCAGACCTTCGGCCCCGGCGCCTTCCAGTACCCGAGGCCCGCCTACACCCCGCACGCCAAGAAGGCCCTGGAGCAAACCCTGCGCGAGGCGCGCGCACTGGGGCACGAGAAGTTCGGCACCGAGCACGTCCTGCTGGGCCTGCTGACTGCGGGGCAGGGCCGTGGCCTGGAGGTGCTCGCGGCCCTGGAGGTGGACCCCGACGACCTGCGCGACGCGGTACTCGCCCGGGTGGCCGGGGAGACCTCGTAGCGTCGGCCGGGGCGGGGGGGGTGCACGCAATGCCGAACGGCGGGCAGGCCGGGCGGCATTGCGTGCTGCCCGATACCCGGTCCGCCCGTTCGGGCGGATTCCGGAGATCGAGCCATGGGATGTCCGGTCGGTCGTCAGGCGCGGCAGCGCAGCATCTCCAGCGGCGGGCTCGCGAGGAGGTCCGCCCAGAAGTCCGCACCGAACGCGCGCATGCCGGCGTCGGACACCTCCAGGGGGACCCAGGTCACCTCGTGGAATCCGGCCGCCCGCAGGCACTTTTCGTAGACCTCGCGGCGCGGTGCCGTGCTGATGATGCTGATCGGCTGCGGGTCGAGGAGAGCCGTGACCCGCACCCACGGACCCGTCTCGATTTCCTCGCCGGTCGGCTCGCAGCGGAACCCGTACCTGTCCAGCGACGGACAGTCAAAACCGTAGTCGGGCTTCTGGGTGAGCACGAAGAACTCTCCCCCCGGCACCAGGCTCCGGTGGATGTTGCGGCACATCCGCTCCATCTCCGCGATGTCCCCGGCGTAGTTGAGGCACTGCACTCCCACCGCGATGTCGAAGCGCCGGTCGACGGGCCGCAGCTCGGCCACGTCACCGACCTCGTAGTGCACACCCAGCGGCTCCCGCTGCTCGCTGTCCCGTGCGGCGGCGATCATCTCGACGGAGATGTCGACACCGAGGACGTCCGTGGCGCCGCGCCGCTTGAACTCCCTGCTGTAGAAACCGGTGCCGCACGCCAGGTCGAGAACCGACTTGCCGCTCACGTCCCCGACCATGCCCAGGAAGCTCGGCACCTCCCCGTACCGCATCAGCGGCAGTGACTTGAAGCCCTCGAACGCCTCACCGATCTCGTCATACTGCTGCATACTCATCGTGTCGTCCTCCCCTGTGCTTCGTCATGTCCTCGGCCTCGGCCCCCGTCCCCGGGACGTGCCGGAGCCACTGGTTGGCAGTCTCTACGGATCCCGGCAGACCGTCGTACTGGCAGAAGCCACAAAGATCCGGACACCGTCCCGGCCGCCTGTACGAGCGGGCCTGCGGGTTCGAGCGGATGAGGGGCAACCTCGGGCGACCTTCGGCCCGCTCCTCGCCCGCGGTCCGACTGCCGGCTCGGCCCGCGGCCCGTCGTCGCTACCGGCCGTCCCGATCGCTTCTCTCGCCGTGGCGGACACCGGGCATCTGATGCACGGTCATGCGCCAGGTTTCTCCCACACAGACGCGCACTGCCCGCCGGTGGAACCGGCGGGCAGTGCTGTGCGAGGCGACGCCGAGCTCCGGAGCATCGAGCAGCGCGCTCCGGGGCGCGGCGTCCGTGTCAGCGGCCGACGCGGCCGAGGCCGCCGACGCCGCCGACGCCGAGGCCGCCGAGGCCCCTGCGGCCGGCGGCGACGACGGTGTTGGAGATGCTGCCCCCGGCGGTCTGCCGGAAGTTGAAGATCGACTTCTGGTTGTCGATGGCGATGTTCGTGCGGCACCCCTCGCCGGGAAGCAGGAGGCTGAACGACGGCGTGCAATGAATGTCCTGATCGAAGAGCTCGTCACCCCTGCCGCCGGCGCTGGCCGTGCCTGCTGCAGACGCCAGCAGCGCACCAGCCCCAAGAGCGCCCGCGACCATACGCATTGCCTTACCCACGACGGAACTTCCTTCCTGTCCTGGTCCCGGTCCGGTGCCGGGATCACCGCGGATAACGGGCCAGTAACAAGATGGTTACGCTCCGTTACTCCGTCGTGGTGACGGCTTTCAGAGGGACGTCGGGCCACCTCGGCTTGGTGCCGGACACGACGGTTGTCGGAATCCAGGGGCCGGTCCACCACATCCGTGCTCCCACACCCCGGCGGGTGATGCTGTGCAGCCCGAGCCGCTGCAGATCAGCGCGGTACTGGCGGGTGTTGCGGATATCGGCGATGACGAGTCGGCCGCCGGGCCTGAGAACACGTACCGCCTCCTCGATTGCCGTCGTCCGGTGGGCAGCGTCGGAGATGTTGTGGATCGCCAGGCTGCTGACCACGGCGTCGAACGTGCCGTTCTCGAAAGGAAGCCGGGTGATGTCGGCGGTGTGCAGCTCGATGCGGTCGGCCACCCCTTCTGCCTGCGCGTTGCGCTCGGTGACGGAAGGGTCGTTGCCGCTCTGATCCTGACTGCGCCACAGGTCGACGCCGTGCGCACGGCCTTCGGGAAGGCGGCGGGCGGCCGCCAGGAGCACCGCGCCCCGGCCGCAGCCCAGATCGAGGACGCTCTCGTCACTACCCAGCGCCAGATCATCGAGGAGCCTGTCCCACACGACGAACTTGCCGCGCAGGGTGGCGTACAGGTACAGGCCCGCGGCAAGGAACGCCAGACAGCCGTAGCAGAACGCCCACGGTGCGACGGCGGGACCGCCCACGGTCAGGGAGACGACGCCCCAGACCAGCAGCACGGTGCCCACAGCGCCGTAGATCGCCGGAACGTAGGGGGCGTCCACCCCGTACTTCCCCTGAGGCCGGGCGGAGGGCCGCGTCGCTAAGTGGTAATTCAAGATGACTCCCTACATCGTGCAGCGCATGGCATCCGCAGGCTATCCCGGCTCCCTCCTGGCTCCACGGCGGCGGGGGCGGTGCGGGGATCGCCTTCGGGAGCCGCGATCGCCATCGGGGCCCACGTATCGGTGGTGAGGGTGGGGGAGTGGTGGGCATCGGGGCCGGGATTGCCTCGGGACGCTGCGGGTCCGTGCGGCCCTGCCGGTGCTGCCGGTGTGTCTCTGCCTTTCGGCAGAGCGGTGGATCCCCCGTGAGGCGCACGCCTCCGTGGATTCCGGACGCCGATACTGGTCAGCGTGCCTCTCGCCAGCTCCTTCAGCCGCTTCGCCCGATGTCGTCTGCCTGTGGGAACGATGTGGGGCAGGGCCGGGCGCGCGGGGGCGGAGACGGTCGGCGTGGTGCTCGCCTCCCTGGGCGTGTATGCGGCGGTCGCGTGGCTTGGGTACCTGCCGCACCCCGGGTTCCAGCTGCCGGCGATCGCCGCCGGTGCCGCACTCTTCCCGCTGCGCCGCCGTTTTCCCGGCGCCGTGCTCCTGACGCTCGCGGTGCTGACCGGGCCCGCTCCGTGTCTGGGGCCCGTCACGGCGGTGACCGCGTACGCGGTGGCCCGACGGACGGTTCCGGCACGCCGGCTGAGCCGGCTGCTGGGTGCGGCCGGCGTCCTGGTCGTGGTATCCGCGACACTGGCCGCGCCCTGGGGCGATCCCAGACCGATGCCGTACGGGCTGGCGCTCGGCCTGCTTCTCGTGCCGACCGCGGTGATCGTCCCGGGCCTGGTCGGCACCGCGTACGGGCAGCAGAGCCGCCTGATGCGGGCGCTGCGCGAGCGCGGCGACGCGGCGGAACGGGCCCGTCGGCTCGCGGACAGCGAGGCGCGGATGCACGAGCGGTCCCGTATCGCCGCCGAGATGCACGATCTGGTCGGCCATCGGCTCAGTCTCGTCTCGCTGCACACCGGCGGACTGGAACTGGCCCTGGCCCAGGCCGCCCCCGAACTGCGCGAGGAGGCGGTCCTGGCGCGGCGGGCCACCCGGGACGCGATGCGCGAACTGCGGCAGGCGCTCGGGGTGCTCGGGCCGCTCGGCCGGGATACCGGACCCGACATGCTCACGGAGGCGACCGGCTCCCGCGCCGACATCGAGACGCTGGTGGCACAGTCCCGCGACGGCGGGATCGCCGTACGGCTCGACTGGACCGGGCCGGATCTCGACCTCCGCCCGGTGCGGGTGCGCCGCGCCGTGCAGCGGGTGGTGCGGGAGGCCCTGACCAACGTGCACCGGTACGCGAGTGCGGCGCACGTCCTCGTCACGGTGGTGCACGACGACCAGGAGGTGCGGGTCACCGTCCGCAACGGCGCTCCATCGAACTTTCAGGTCACCGCCGAGGGCAGGGGCACCGGTCGCGGTCTGATGGGTCTGCGGGAGCGGGTGGAGCTGCTCGGTGGGACGTTCGATGCCGTCCCGCTGCCGTCCGGGGGGTTCCAGGTGGATGCGCGGGTGCCCGCCGAGCCCGGTGATGCCGTCGTCGTGGCGCGGTCCGGTTCCACGCCGACCGGGCCCGGGACGACGGGAGGTGACGTTCCGTCAGAGGGGCTGGGTCGCCTGGGAGATGACGGCCCCGCTCCGGCCGGTCGTCGCACCGTCGAGGCGGTGACGCTCGCCTTCGGGCTGGTGGCGCTGTGTGTGCTGATGGTCCTCGGCGTCGGCTTCGTGTATGCCGCTCTGCCCCACAGGCATTCCGGGCCGGCGGCGCTGCCCCGCCTCGGCATGACCTACCAGGAAGTGGCAGCAACGGGCGTACTCGACAACGCGGCGGTGCGGGCCGCGGCCACCGGCCACGAGCCGCCGCGCCCCGCCGGTGCGGCCGGTTGCATCTATCCGTTCAACGGCGCCACGGAGAGCCGCCCCGGCGGCCTGACGGTCGCCCGCTACTGCTTCGACGCCTCGCGGCGTCTGATCGCCATCGACCGTTTCACCGTCCCGTCGGTCCGGGACGCCGCACCCTGGGAGACCCCGTGACCGAGCCCGACCGGCCGATCCGCGTCCTGCTCGCCGACGACGAAACGATGGTCCGGCACGGTGTCCGCCTGATCCTCCGGCACGCCGACGGCATCGACGTCGTCGCCGAGGCCGCAGACGGGCGGCAGGCCGTCGACATGGCCGCCGCCCACCGCCCCGACGTGGCGTTGGTCGACATCCGGATGCCGGTGTGCGACGGCCTGGCCGCGATCGCACCGCTGCTCGCCCTCGATCCGGCGCCGCGGATCGTGATGCTGACGACGTTCGGCGAGGAGGACAACGTCATCCGGGCCCTGCGGGAAGGCGCTACGGGCTTCCTCCTCAAGGACGAGGGCCCGCAGGAACTGATCAGCGCGGTGCGGGCGGCCGCCGCCGGTGACGCCGTGCTCTCCCCGGGCGTGACCGGCACCGTGATCGCGCGGATGCTCCGCGTCGGCGAACCCGGTACGGCAGCCGGAGAGCACCGCATCGCCGGGCTCACCGTCCGGGAGCGGGAGGTCCTGGCGATGCTCGGCGAAGGACTGTCCAACCAGGACATCGCCGGACGGCTCGGCATCGGGATCGGCACGGTGAAAAGCCATGTCGGCGCGATCCTCGACAAGACCGGATCGGCCAGCCGGGTCCAGGCGGCGCTCCTCGCCCACCAGGCGGGCTTGACGTCCTGACGGGAACCGGCGGACGACGTGAGTGGGCCGGACCCCGGACCGCGTCCCTGCCCGGACAGCTCCTGCCGCACGAGCAGCCGGCTGCCGCGGCCCGAGCCGATCGCTTCCCTGTGTGCGGCGTTACCGACGGGGCGCGCCCGCCGGTCCGCCGCCGCTACCTCCGGTCCGGCCCGCCTCTCCACCAACAGCCCGCCCTCCCCAAAAGGCAGAGCACCACCCGCCGGGGGCTCTGTCCGAAGGCAGAGACGGCCAGGGCGAACACTTCCCTTGGTCAGATGCCAGGTCCCGCCCTCGGGGCGATGTTTCCGCAGGTGAGAGCCGTGACGATGGATGTGTCCCCAGGCCCGCCGCAGTTCTCGTGGGCCGTCGCACCCCAGGCGGAGTACCCATGTCGCATCTGTTCCCTGCCCCCACCCGTCCCGTCCCCGAACCGGCCGCCCGAGCCACCGGCCTGACCAAGGCGTACGGGACGGGGCAGACCCGGGTCACCGCCCTGGACGGGGTGTTCGTCGAGTTCGCGCGGAGCCGGTTCACCGCCGTCATGGGCCCCTCCGGCTCCGGCAAGTCCACCCTGATGCACTGCCTGGCCGGGCTGGTCCCGGTGACCTCCGGTTCGGCCCGCATCGGCGGTGTCGAACTGGCGTCGCTGAAGGAGCGGGAACTGACCCAACTGCGCAGGGAGAAGGTCGGGTTCGTGTTCCAGGGCTTCAACCTGCTGCCGACCCTCACGGCGCTGGAGAACATCACGCTGCCGCTGCGGTTCGCCGGACAGCGGCCCGATCCGGCCTGGCTGGAGACCGTCGTGGCCACCGTCGGGCTGGCGGACCGGCTCGGTCACCGGCCCGCGGAGTTGTCCGGCGGCCAGCAGCAGCGGGTCGCGGTGGCCCGTGCGCTGGTTTCCCGGCCGGAGATCGTCTTCGCCGACGAGCCGACCGGCAACCTCGACTCGCGATCCGGTGCCGAGATCCTCGGCTTCCTGCGCGACTCGGTACGGGAGTTGGGGCAGGCGGTGGTGATGGTCACCCACGACCCGGTGGCCGCCGCATACGCGGACCGGGTGGTGTTCCTCGCCGACGGCCGCGTCGTCGACGAACTGCACGAGCCGACCCCCGACCGCGTACTCGACTGGATGCACCAGTTCGAGGCTCAGAACCACACGCCCTGACCCCGCCCCGTCCGGGTCCGCACCCAGCGCTCCCCGCCCTGCGCGACACCGCACCCGGATCCTCCCGGTGCTCGCGCGCCGCACTTCTCCCGTACCTTCCGGACTCCCGAAAGCTCCTCCATGCTGAGAACAGCCCTGCGCAACGTCCTGGCGCACAAGGCCCGTCTGCTCATGACCGTCCTGGCGGTCAGCCTGGGCGTCGCCTGCGTCTGCGGCACCCTCGTCTTCGCGGACTCCTCGGCCGCGGCCTACCGTGCCGCCGCGTCGAAGAACTTCGCGGACATCGCGGTCACCGTGACCCCGAAGGAACCCCCGCCCGCGGCCACCGCCAACCAGCCGGCAGGCGCGCTCGACGACGCCCTCGTGCGGAAACTCACCGACGTCCCCGGTGTCGCCACCGTCCGGCCGTCGGCCGACGGCTCGGCCACCCTGAACGCCGCCGACGGCACACCGCTGCGGGCCGGCAAGGCGTGGGCGAACCTGGCCGCCGCCTACGTACCGGGCAAGGACGGCAAGGACAGCCGCTACCCCCTGGTCAAGGGCCACGCACCCCGCAACGGCGACGAACTCGCCGTGGACGCAACCACCGCGGCCGCCGGCCGCTTCGGCATCGGCGACAGGGTCACGCTGGCCACCGACGGCCCGGTCATGACCAAACGGCTCGTCGGCATCGTCACCACCAAGGACACCCGGGTGACCGCCGGCGGCACCCTCGCCCTGTTCGACAAGGCGACCGCCCAGCGGCTGTTCGCGTCCCCGGGCCACTACACCGGGATCGACCTGTCCGCCGCGCCCGGCACCGACCAGTTCACCCTCTCCGACCGGGTCGCCGCGATCCTCCCGGCCGGCCGGGCCGAGGCCACCAGCGGCGCCGCCCAGGCCACCCAACAGGCCACCTACGTCGACACGCTGACCCGGGGCTACACCAAGCTGCCGCTGGTCTTCGCCGGCGTCTCGCTGTTCATCGGATCGTTCCTCATCGTCAACACCTTCACCATGCTCGTCTCCCGGCGCACCCGTGAGATCGCACTGCTGCGGGCGATCGGCGCCACGCGCCGCCAGGTGGTCCGCTCGGTCCTCTGGGAGGCCGCCCTGCTCGGCCTCGCCGCATCGGCGGCTGGTTTCCTGCTGGGCCTCGGCATCGCCGCCGTACTGCCCGACATCCTGAGCACCGCACAGGACACCCTGCCCCACGGACCCCTGGTCGTCGGGCCGCGCCCCGTCGCGGCGGCGCTCGGCGTCGGCGTGGGCGTCACGGTGCTCGCCGCGTGGCTGCCCTCCCGCCGGGCCGCGAAGGTCGCGCCCGTCGAAGCGATGCGCTCGGCCGAGCAGCCGCCCTCCACCACCCGCTCCCGGATCCGCGGCGTGGTGGGGCTGGTTCTGCTCGTCCTCGGAGCCGGGCTGCTGATCTCGCTCACCGGGGCGAAGGACGCCTCGGTGGAGAACCTGCAGAGCGCGATGCTCGGTTGCGCCCTCCTCGTCATCGCCATGATCGCGCTGGCGCCGCTGCTCGCCGCCCCCGTGATCAGGCTGACCGGCCGGCTGACCGGCCGCTTCGGCATCGCCGGCCGGCTCGCCCGGGAGAACGCGCTGCGCGACCCGCGGCGCACCGCGGCCACCGCCTCCGCCCTGATGGTCAGCACGGCACTGGTCGCCGGACTCGCCGTCATCGGCAACTCCACCGGGCAGGCCCTCGACCACCAGGCCGCCGCCGGCCTCGGCGCCGACTACGTGATCAGCACCCGCACCCCCACGACCCGCATCGACCCGGCCGCCGTGAAGAGGGTGGCCGACACCTCCGGAGTGCGGACCGCCACGGCCGTCGCCGACTCCACCCTCTTCACCGGCGGCCGTGTCCAGCAGATCTCCGGCGTCGACCCCACCACCGTCGACGCCGTCATGAAGCTCGACTTCGTCAGCGGCTCCGCACACGACCTCGGCCCGGGCCGGATCGCCGTCTCCAGCACCCTCGCCCGGCAGCAGGGCCTGCGCACCGGCAGCCGACTCGACGCGGGGATGGGCCGCGGCCAGGACGTCGAGCACTACACCGTCGTCGGCGTCTACAAGGACAATCCCGTCGCCCGCGACGCGCTGGGCGCCCGAACCGACGTACAGAAGAAAGGCAGCACGCCCCACTCCGTCCAGCGGATCCTCGTCCGCACCGACGACGGTGCCGCGTCCCGGACCACCGAGACCCGGCTGCGCACCGCCGTGGGCGACAACCCGCTGCTGACGGTGCAGGACCGGGCGGAACTCGTCCACGAGGCCGCCGGCACCCTGAGCAACCTGCTCACCCTGATGTACGGGCTGCTCGCCATCGGCGTGGTCATCTCCGCGCTCGGCATCGCGAACACCCTGGCCATGTCGGTCTCCGAACGCACCCGGGAGATCGGCGTGCTGCGCGCCATCGGCATGGACCGCTCCGGCATCCGGCGCATGATCCGCCTGGAGTCGGTGACCGTCGCCGCATTCGGCACACTCCTGGGCCTGGCGGGCGGACTGTTCGGCGCGTGGGCGGTCGGCGCACTGGCCAACGGCGCGATGGAGCAGTACTCCCTGGCGCTGCCCTGGGGCGCGCTGCTGCTCGTGTGCCTGGTCTCCCTCGCGATCGGCGTGGTCGCGGCAGCCGTCCCGGCCCGCCGGGCAGCAGCCCTGAGCCCGCTGGAGGCCGTCGCGGACAGGTGACGCACGGCCTGCCTCCGGCCAGTCGCACCAAGACGGAGGATCCAGGCAGTACCGTGCCTGGGTCCTCCGCCGTTCAGGAGTCGACCCGTTGTGTTGGACAGGTCCTGCGTTGCCCCCGTACCGCGGACGAAGGAGACCGAGATGGCCGAGACTTCCGGAGCACCCGCGCAACTGGCCGAGATGCCCGCCGACTGGCAGCGCGCCCTTGCGATCGTCGCTCACCCCGACGACCTCGAATACGGGGCGTCGGCCGCCATCGCCAGTTGGACCGAAGCGGGCCGCGACGTCGGCTACGTCCTCGCCACCCGCGGCGAGGCCGGCATCGACGCCATCGAACCCGCCGAGGCCGGTCCGCTGCGCGAGCAGGAGCAGCGGGCCGGTGCCGCCGCCGTGGGGGTCTCCACCGTCGAGTTCCTCCGCCACCCCGACGGCGTCATCGAGTACGGCACCGCGCTGCGCCGCGACTTCGCCGCCGCCATCCGGCACCACCGCCCCGAACTCGTGCTGACCCTCAACCTCCACGACACCTGGGGCGGCGTCACCTGGAACACGCCTGACCACCGGGCCGTCGGCCGCGCCGTCCTCGACGCCGTCACCGACGCGGGCAACCGCTGGATCTTCCCCGAACTCGTCGAGGACGGCCTCGCACCGTGGAACGGCGTGCGCTACGTGGCCGTGGCCGGCTCGCCGCGGCCCACACACGCCGTCGACGCGGGCTCCGGATACGAGCGGGCCGTCCGGTCGCTGATGGCCCACCGCACCTATATCGAGGCGCTCACCGACCAGGACCCCGAGCAGTACTGCCGGTCGTTTCTGAACCGCACCATCAAGGCCGCGTCCGCACGGTTCGGCGGACGCCCCGCCGTGCCCTTCGAACTGTTCACCCGCTGACGCCGCGCTCGGCGGCCGAGCTGCCGACGGGCTCCGAAGACGAAAGAGCGCGGGCCTCCACCACCCTTCCCGGATCGTGGAGGCCCGCGCGGTACCCCAGCTCTTCACCCGACTCCCCCCTTGGCCCGGTCCCACACCCCCGTAGCGGGACCGGACCTGGGTGTTCAGAGCGTTTCGGGACGGCCGGCGGTTGGTGAGACTTCCCTTTTCCTTTCCCTTTCCCTCTCTCTGCGTTGGGCGCCGACCGATCAGGGCGCCCGCCGCCGAACAAGTCCCCGCGCGGAAGCCGAGCCCCTCGTGGGCGCGCCGAATCACCGGGGCCGCCGCCCCGGCAGGTTCGGTGTGTGTTCCGCGCGTCCGCCCCGGCGCGATGGGCGCCGGGGCTCGACATGCGACAGGATGCCGGGCCGTTGTGGCGCATGTCGTTAGCACGGGGTCGACACCCACTTCGCAATGCGTCTACTCGCGATCGACCAGCCCCGGTGGGAGTGGGCGGACTCCGCAGGTGACTGGGCGTGCCGGATCGGGTTCGATGGAGCCGATCCCCGGGCAGGGGTGGTGGCAGGGTCGGCGAGCCGCCCGCGTACCGTCGTTGGCTGAAGTGGGGGACAGACGGGGGAGAATACGTGGGATACCACCGCAACGACTGGCGCCAGGTCGCCGACATGGCCGCGCCGTTCATTCCCGGCGGTGAGGCGCTGATGAGCGCCGTGAACGTGGTGCAGGGGATCAGCGACGGCGCCAGCCTGGACCGGCTCCAGTACGTGCGGGGCGGCCATCCGCTGGTCGAACTGCCCTGGCAGCCGCCCGGTCCACCACCGAACCCGCAGCGGGCCGAAGCGGTCGGCCGCCAGGCATGGGACGTCCTGTTCGCCGACGAGCAGCAGTACGGTGCCCGCTCACTACTCGACCAGGTCGGCAACCTGCTGATGCCGCTGCCGCCCACCGAACTCGACATGGTGATACGCCGGTTCGGGATGCAGGGCCTGGAGCGCTGGGACGCCCTCACCCACGTCGAGGACGAGCACGGTGAGCCCGTCTACGACTGGCGGCGGGCTCAGGACCTCTTCAGCTGGCTGCTGCGTACGGTCAGTCCCTACGGCGCGATGCTGATCGGTACCGGGATGTCGTGCAGCCAGCCCGAGTACAACGCCGCGTGCAGCGGGTGTCACTGCGACGACCACGGCTGGGTACTGCCCGAGGGGCCGTTCGCCCAGGTGGACGGCGCGTACGTCACCGAGAACTGGCAGTGGGTCTCGGCCTCGACCGAGGCGATGTCCTGGCAGGACATGGACCAGGGCCTGTTCGGGGACTGCTGGCTGCTGACCAGCATGCAGGCCGTGCTCCAGGCCAATCCGCAGCACGCCCCGCGACACGTCCGGCAGGAAGCCAACGGCACCCTCACCGTCACGCTCTACGACGAGGGCAGCCCGATCACCATCACCCTGGCACCCGACCTGCCCTACGGCCACGGCAGGCTCTGGGGCGCCAAGGGCCACACCGAGGACGCCCGTTACGCGGAGACGTGGCCGGGCTTCTTCGAGAAGGCTGCCGCCCAGTTCCACGGCAACTACCACGACATCGTCCACGGTGGCCCCCCGAGCGACGCGCTCACCCTGATCACCGGTCGCGTGGGGCAGAAGGTCGACATCGGCTCGCCATGGCTCATCCAGGACATCGACACCCGGAAGTCGCGGGGCCAGGCACTCGTCGCCACCACCGCCGCCGCGCCCAACGCCGACCCCGGCGACGCCGCGGAGATCGCGGACGGCCGGCTGGTCCAGAACCACGCCTACTTCGTCAAGGACGTGGACCCGGCCGGCGGCCGACTCTGCCTGGGCAACCCGTGGGGCGATGGGTCCACCCGGAAGTTGTGGGAGTGCTGGCTGACCTTGCAGGAGGTCGGCTACTACCTGGTGCAGATCGACGCCGTCGACACCTGGTGACATTCCCACGTCACGGTCGCGGCCGACCTCCGCCGGAGCGAAGTGGCCTGCTGGGTCCGGCTGTTCCGCTGTGTTCCGCGTCCCTGGCCGCCACCTGCGGTTCTCTCGCCGGACTGCTGCCGGACGCTCTGCGGTCCTGCGCGCCGGACGTTGTGGCCCCCGGCCCGAAAACATTGTGACCGTGAACTCGGCAGTCGTGACGCTCCCTGTGCCAAGATGGCCAGTCGGTGGGGCCACCACGACCTCCCCACGGCGTGGGTGAGACACCCGACTGGCGGGAGTGACCCCATCGCCTACCCGACCGGGCTTCTGCGGAATTCTGCCACCGTCCTCCCTCCGTGCACTCGCGGAACGCCTGCGTGCCGGTGAGGGGCGGCCGGATGCCGCGCCAAGCTAGGGAAAGCCATGCCCCCTCGTCACCCCAACCTCCGACTCGCCGCGCTACTTTCCGAGACGAACTGGAGCGCCGGGAAGCTGGCCCGCGCGGTCAACGGCCTGGGCGCGGCCCAGGGCCTGCGTTTGCGCTACGACCGAACCTCGGTCGCGCACTGGCTGGCCGGATCCCGTCCCCGCCCGCCGGTTCCCCACCTGGTCGCGGAAACGTTCAGCCGGCATCTCGGCCGACCGATATCCGCCGAGGAAACCGGTCTGTCCAGAAGGCCGGCGTCGGGTGCCCCTCTGCCCGCCCGGCCCGAAAAGGCCAACGCCGTACACCAGTTGCTCACTCTGTGTCGCCAGGAAACCGATCCGGAACGCCGGGGCTTCCTCGTCCGCTCCCTCTACAGCCTGTCCGACCGTCCCCTGCCTGCCTGGGACCCCTCACCGCCGCGGCACGGCTCCGAACCGCCGCCCCCACCCAGGCAGACGGTCGTACCCGCGGACGCCGAAACCCTTCAGGAGCTGACCCACACCTTCGAGTACCTTTCCGAGCGGCACGGCGGCACCCACGTCCGCCTCGCCCTGATCTGCTACCTCGCCGGCAGCACCCGTCCGCTCCTCGCCGGCCCCGCCCCACGATCCCTGCACCGGGACCTGCTCACCGGCACCGCCCAACTCACCCACCTGCTCGCCACCATGACCGCGGACGCCGGCCACCCTGGACTGGCCCAGCGCTACTTCCACATCGCCCTGGCCCTCTCCCGCCAGGCCGCCCACCGCGTCCTGTACGCGATCACCCTGCGCGCCATGAGCCGGCATGCCCTTCAACTGGGGTACCACAGCCACGCCGGCGACCTCGCCAGGGCCGCCGTCCACACCGCCGGCCCCCGTGCCTTCCCGGCCGCCAAGGCATACCTGCTCGCCCAACGCGCCGTCATCCACGCCCATGAACGCCGTCCCCGCCTCGCCCTGGCCGACCTGGCCGCGGCAGAACGCCACCATGAACAAGCCACCAGCCCCGCCGGCCCGTTCAGCTCCTACGCCCGCCCCTCACTCAACTACCAACAGGCGCACACCCTCCAGCTCCTGGGCGACCGTGAGAGCGCCCTTGTGAGCCTGCGCGCCGCAACCCACCGGGACCCCGACCGGCGTCGCTCCTACGCCCTCACGCAGGCCCGACTCGCCGAAACCCTTCTGGAGGCCGGGCACCTCGAAGCCGCCTGCAGCCACTGGCACACGTTCCTCGACCACTACCCCCACCTGCACTCCGCGCAAGTCGAGCGGGCCCTGGGCCGCCTCCGCGAAGACCTGCGATGCTTCCCCCGCCAACCACGCGCCACCGCCCTGCGCGAACGCGCCCGGACCCTCGCCCGCCCCAAGGCCGGGCAGCGATCGGCAACGTGACGGGGGGCTCCCCGTGATCGCCGGTCCGGCAGCCAAGCCGCTCTGTCGCGCACCGGGTGATACCGGAGCGTCATACTGGCGCGGAAGCGGCCCGCGGTGAAGTCGGCGGTGCTCCGTTTCCTCCGGATGCGCGACAGCGTCCCGTGCCGAACGCGTCGTCAGGCTGCGACGGCTTCGATCGTCGAGAGGTAGCCGGCCGTGTTGTTGATCCGGGTCAGCCGCAGCCCCGCTTTCGCCAGCAGTTGGCGGAAGTCCTCCTCGGTGCGTTCGCGGCCGGGATAGATCGCCATCACGATGAAGTCCATGAGCTTGCCTGGATGCGGGGAGTTCCCCGGCGGGATGACCATGTCGAAGAGGAGCACGCGTCCGCCGGGTTTCATTGCCTGGCGGCAGTTGCGCAGGATCAGCGCTGCCCGTTCGTCGTCCCAGTCGTGTGTGATGTATTTGAGGAGGTACACGTCTCCTTCCGGGCACGTCTCGAAGAAGTCTCCCGGGACCGCCTCCCAGCGGTTGTCCGCGCCGAGTTCGGCCAGTCGGTGCTTGGCCAGGACGTGTTCCCGGTCGTACAGGACGCCTCGCAGGGTCGGGTTTGCCCGCAGGACGGGGAGCAGCAGCCCTCCGTAGCCGCCGCCCACGTCGACGACGGTGGCTCCTTCGGGGAAGTCGTAGCTGTGCACAGGAGACTGGATCTCCGGCTCGGTCATCGACATCATGCCGGTGTGGAACTCCTCCTCCGGCGGCAGGTCGCGGCCCCAGTGTTCCCAGATGGTCTTGCCGAAGAGGCGCTCGAACGAGATGTCGCTGTCGCCTCGCAGGGTTCCGGCGAGCTCGCCGGTCGACAGCCACATGGCCTTGCTGGTGATCATCATGATCGCCGCCCGCACCGACAGCGGCACATCGCTGCGCAGATACTCAGCGGTGCTGGTCAGCTCGAACCGTCCCTGCTCGTCCTCGCGGAACACGCCACGAGTGGCCAGGAGCCGCAGTGTCCGGTAAAGCTTCTGCGCGTCGGCCCCGGTCATGCGGCCGAGTTCCTCCGGTGTCTTGGGACCGTCGGCGAGGTGGTCCGCCACGCCGGTGACCGCTGCGGCGCGGAGCGCTGCCGGGTAGGCGTACTCCATTGCCTGTTCCAGCAGGGTCAGGGCTTCCGATCCTTTGTCGACGGCGGTGGTCTCGTTGCTCATGGAGATCTCCCTGTCGGTCGTTTTCGGGTCATGGATGCGGTCGGCAGCTGCGCGCCAGGGTGCCGGCCTTCGGTTCGGCGGACCGACACGCCTGGAACGGCGAGGTGCGGTGGGGGTGTTGCCGCGGCTGAGGCAATGGGCGATGTCGGCACTGCGCTTGGCCAGTACGGGCATGCCGGAGATGAAGTAGAAGGCGGTGCCGGTGAGTTCGCCCAGCAGGTGGAGGCGTGGCTGGGGGCGGCCGTGCGGGGTGAGGGCCAGGCTGGTGTGCCGGTCCAGGTGCAGCCCTCCCAGGGGGTGCCGCCCGAGCACGCCGGTGGCGGTGGCATGGTCGATGAGGCCGCGCGCCAGGTGGGGGATGGTGCGGCGAGCCGGGGTCACGGTGTTCACCAGGAGGTCCACGCGGACGGGCCCGGCACTGGTGTCGATGGTGAACCCTCTGAGGGGTGCGGGCTGTACGCCGGTGGTGCCGGGATGGACGGTGAGCCGGCCGCTGGACAGCAGGTGGGCGATCCGGGTCGCGTTGACGAGGGGCATCGGGCAGCACAGAGCCATCACGTAGCGGTGGAGGCGGTCGAGGATCCAGTGTTTGGCGTCCTGCGCCAGCAGGTACCACAGGTCCTGTCCGACCGTGGGGACTGCTTTCTGCAGGACCTGGGGGCCGATGTCGTTGCCGGTGCGGAAGGCGTCCAGTTCGGCGGACAGGCGGGTGAGCGGGGGTTGGGGGAGCAGCATGCGGCGGAGGTGGTCAAGGCTGCTGCCGGCGCTACGGAGTTCCGCCTCGACCAGCCGTCTCAGAGCCGCGAGTGAGAGTGGACCGTCATGGGCGGCACGTTCGATCGCGGGAACGGTCAGATGGGTGAGCTGATGGCTGCGGTGGGGGCCGCGCACGGCGGGCAGCAGGCCGCTGCGGCAGAACATGCTGATGGGTCCGTCGTGGCCGAGTTCCTGGAGAGCCACAGTCACATCGACGGCGGCCAGCCCGGTGCCCAGGATGCCCACCCGGCAACCGCGGTCAAGGCCGGCCAGGCGCTTTTCCAGTGGGTAGGGGTCGGGCAGGTAGTCGGCAGTGCCCGACAGACGGTAGGGGTCGGCGTAGGCGTTGCCCCCCACTGCCAGGACCGCCCTGTCGAGGTCGTGGCACCTGCCGCCGGTGGTCTCCAGCCGTACTCCACGGCGGTCACACCAGAGGCGGGCCGCACGTTCGGATACCAGGCGCACGCGCCAACCCCGGCCCCCCAGCCGGGAGATGGCCTCGCTGGTGGCAGCGTTCAGGTAGTCGCCATAGGCCGGACGGGTCAGGAGCGCGGGCTGACCGGTGACCGGATCGTCCACGGCAAGGTCCCTGGCGCGCATCCACGCCAGGCCGTGATCGGGATCGTGGTACCGCACGGACATGTCGCTCATGGGCACGTTGCACCAGACGTACTCCCCGTCGTCCTGGTACGCACGCCCCCGCCACCACAGCGCGGTGTCATCGAACACCAGGACCTCACCGGACTCTGCGCCGGACAGGTCCGGCGGATGTTCCGCCAGAGCGTTGATCACGCAGGCGCCCGCAGTGCCGCCTCCGATGATGCCGATGGTGACGCCCATCATTCCTCCGGCAATCGATGATCGGGTTCAGGTGCAGGGCACGAACCGACCACATATGTGCCATGACTCCGTCCCCGCGACGTGAAGATCCAAAGGCTCGCACCACTGGTACTAAGGCAGGCCCAGGAGGTTCCACTATCGCCCTGACCGGACGGCAGGAACCGGTGAGTCACAGGTGAATGCCGTGAACGTGTTGAACGGTTGTGCCCTTGTGAACCGCGGTCCGGGTCCCGCGGAGGGGCTGGCGAAGTAGCCGAGTGCGCCGCCGGGGACCGGCCGGCGAGCAAGTTCCCCAGGTCAGCAGGTGTCGTCTGCGGCCGTCGTGCCGCCCGGGTGAGCCCCGTCTCACCGGGAGGCCCGCTCTTGCCTATGCAACGAGTTGCATAGCAGAATCGCGGTATGGCGCTCGAACACGCGATCCTCGTCTCTCTGCTGGAGCAGCCGGGCTCCGGCTATGAGCTGGCCCGGCGGTTCGATCGGTCCATCGGGTACTTCTGGACCGCCACCCATCAGCAGATCTACCGCGTCCTCAAGCGGATGGAGGGCGACGGGTGGATCGAGGTCCGAGAGGTGCCGCAGCAGGCCCGGCCGGACAAGAAGGAGTACTCGGTGGCCGCCCCGGGCCGGGCTGTGCTCTCCGCGTGGCTCCACGAGCCGATCGAACCCGAGAGCGTCCGGCACGAACTCGCCGTGAAGATCCGCGGCGCG
Organism: Streptomyces sp. YGL11-2; assembly: GCF_050054615.1. NCBI lineage: Bacteria > Bacillati > Actinomycetota > Actinomycetes > Kitasatosporales > Streptomycetaceae > Streptomyces > Streptomyces sp. YGL11-2. The sequence continues at coordinate 70,633 of NZ_JBNHIN010000027.1, read as the reverse complement.
GCCTTCGACGACCCGGCCGCGCTGATCCGTGAGGTCGAGCGGCACCACCAGGCGCACTCGGACCGGCTCGCGCACTATCTCGTGGGGGAGCGGCGGGACTTCACCGGCCCCGAGGCACCCGCCACGCTCGACGCCGGGCAAGAGCTCCAGCACGTCGTGCTGCGCGGCGGTATCGCGTATGAGCAGATGACCCTCGCCTGGCTCGACGACGTGCTCGCCACCCTCCACCGACTCGGCCCCGAGCGCTGAACCACCGCCGACACACTCCCGTGCCGCCGTGCACCGGCATGCCCCGAAGCTTTCCGTCACCACCCTCACACCCCGATCCGGAAAGGCGACCGTCCATGGCCGACCAGCTGCTGTTCAACCCCCGCACCTACGACCCGGCGCACTTCGACCCCGAGACCCGCAGGCTGCTGCGTGCCACCGTCGACTGGTTCGAGGACCGCGGCAAGCGCCAGCTGATCGAGGACTACCGCTCCCGCACCTGGCTGGCGGACTTCCTCGCGTTCTCCGCCAAGGAAGGGCTGTTCGCGACCTTCCTCACCCCGGCCTCCGCCGCCGACGGGCAGCCGGACAAGCGCTGGGACACCGCCCGCATCGCCGCCCTCAACGAGATTTTCGGCTTCTACGGGCTCGACTACTGGTACGCCTGGCAGGTCACCATCCTCGGCCTCGGCCCCGTCTGGCAGAGCGACAACGCCGCCGCCCGTGCCCGTGCGGCCGAACTCCTCGACCAGGGAGAGGTGTTCGCCTTCGGCCTGTCCGAGAAGGCCCACGGCGCGGACATCTACTCCACCGACATGCTGCTGGAGCCGGACGGTGACGGCGGATTCCGCGCCAGCGGCTCCAAGTACTACATCGGCAACGGCAACGCCGCCGGACTCGTCTCCGTCTTCGGCCGCCGCACCGACATCGAGGGCCCGGACGGTTACGTCTTCTTCGCCGCCGACAGCCGGCACCCCGCCTACCAGCTGGTGAAGAACGTCGTCGACTCCTCCAAGTACGTCAGCGAGTTCCGCCTCGACGACTACCCGGTCGGCCAGGACGACATCCTGCACACCGGCCGTGCCGCCTTCGACGCCGCCCTGAACACCGTCAACGTCGGCAAGTTCAACCTCTGCACCGGCGCCATCGGCATCTGCGAGCACGCGATGTACGAGGCCGTCACCCATGCGCAGAACCGCATCCTCTACGGCCGCCCGGTCACCGCCTTCCCGCACGTGCGCCGCGAGCTGACCGACGCCTACGTACGCCTCGTCGGGATGAAGATGTTCAGCGACCGCGCCGTCGACTACTTCCGCTCCGCCGGCCCCGACGACCGCCGCTACCTCCTCTTCAACCCGATGACGAAGATGAAGGTGACCACCGAGGGCGAGAAGGTCATCGACCTGATGTGGGACGTCATCGCGGCCAAGGGCTTCGAGAAGGACACCTACTTCGCCCAGGCCGCCACCGAGATCCGGGGCCTGCCGAAGCTGGAGGGCACGGTCCACGTCAACCTCGCCCTGATCCTCAAGTTCATGGGCAACCATCTGCTGAACCCCACCGAGTACGAAGCGGTGCCGACCCGCCTCGACGCGGCCGACGACGCGTTCCTCTTCCGGCAGGGACCGGCCCGCGGCCTGGGATCCATCCGCTTCCACGACTGGCGGGCCGCGTTCGACGCCTATGCCGAGACGCCCAACGTCGCCCGCTTCCGCGAGCAGGCGGACGCGCTGTGCGAGTTCGTCACCACCGCGGCCCCCGACGAGGGGCAGAGCCGCGACCTCGACCTGCTGCTCGCCGTGGGCCAGCTTTTCGCGCTCGTCGTGCACGCCCAGCTGATCCTGGAGCAGGCGCGCCTGACCGACCTCGACGCCGATGTGCTCGACGAGCTGTTCGCCGTCCTCGTACGCGACTTCTCCGCGCACGCCGTCGAGCTGCACGGCAAGGACTCGGCCACCGCGGAACAGCAGAGCTGGGCGCTGGGCGCGGTCCGGCGCCCGGTCGTCGACGACGCCCGCTCGAAGCGCGTCTGGGAGCGCGTCGAGGCGCTGTCCGGAGCGTACGAGATGGCCCCGTAACACCCAAGTGGCCGGAGCCCACGACAGGTTGGCGGGCTCGGTCGACGTCCAGGGACGCCGGCCGAGCCCGCTGTGTCGCCGGCACCTCGTCGTCGCGAGGATCCTGGGCAGAGCCCTTCCCCCTCTCTCACCGGCCCCGTGTCACGGCGCGGGCGAGTACCTCACCGCCGCCTGCGCACACCCGGCGGCGATCTTGCTCAACGCCTTCTTCTCGGCGCGGTCGGCCGTGAGGTTCCAGCGAAGTTTGGTGGCGACCCAGTCAGAGGCGTAGGTGCAGGCGGCGTTCCTGGCGGGCGGCATCCACTCCGCCGGGTCCTTGTCGCCCTTCGCGCGGTTGGGTCCCGAGCTGACGGCTGTCAAACTGCGTTCGGCGCCCAGGTCGTTGGCGTACTGCTCGCGTCGCTTGGCGGTCCACTTGGAGGCACCGGAGTCCCACGCCTCCGCCAGCGGTACGACGTGGTCGATGTCGAGCCCGCGGGCGTCGGTGACGGTCTGGTCGTCGTAGTACGAGTGCCAGGTGCCGCCGGTCAGCTTGCAGCCCTTGCCCTCCTTGGGCTTCTTGACGGCTTCGGAGAGGAGGACCTCCTGCCGGGTGTCGCAGCCGTTGTGGTCGGCGTCGGTCCACAGGCGGAACTTCGTGCGGGTGTAGCCGGCCCGCGACTCCGGGGCCGTTCTCAACCGGCTTATCGCGTCCGTGAGGGAGAGTCTGTTGCGCTTGCCGTCGGCGGGGTTCCGGTGCGAGGACGCCGGCGGTTTCGCGTCGTCGGAGTCGGTGTGAGAGCAGGCTGCCGTGGACAGCAGCAGGAGCGGACAGGCGAGGACTGCCAGGCGGCGGGCGCGGAACATGATCTCCCCAAGCAACGGATGACGCGACGTCACCTACGGTGACCCACCGCAAAGAGGCAGGCAAACGCGGATCCGTGCCTACCCGCTCCCGAGCATCCAACTCGCCCTGATCTCGGCGATGTTGTGGAGGGAGTGCCGTTCCCCACAGTCGACGCTGTGTGCGGGAGGGCAGGGGGTGGCTCACCCTGTGTGCAGGTCGTGGCCGCAGTCGCCCGCACGCCGCTACGACGGTTCGTCGTGCGGCGGCGGAGGACCCGGCCTGCAGAGCCCGGCGCGACCGGGAAGCCCCAACTCTCCGGCGGCGTTGGTGTGTTGTTCTGCGTGCGCGACTGGCATCGGGGGGTCAGGACAGCATGTTGATCTTGTACTGCATGAACCGGTAGTTCCACACGTCGTACCACTGGCTGACGACGATGTGGAAGTTGCCGAAGGTCGACCCGGGGACGACGAACCCGCCGTACGGGCTGGCGACGAGGTTGGCCACCTCCTGCCCCGGGGCGCAGGGCAGGATCATGGTCTGCTCCAGCGTCTTGGTCAGGTCCGAGGTCGGGAGCGGGAAGACCATCGCCCGGATCGACAGCGCGTTCATGTTCAGCCATGTGAGGACGTACTTGCCGTCCATGGCGCGGAAGCAGATCTCGCCCCACTTGCGGGTGCCGAAGACGGTCGTCGGAGGCGCGCCCCACCGCCAGCCGCCGTCGGCGTAGCCCCACGGCTCGTACGCGTCCGCTTTGCCGAGGCTGTCCTTCCGTACCCGGTGCAGCAGCATCCCTGATTCCACTTCGCGGTTGAAGACCGTGGACAGGACGTAGCAGTAGTCGCCGTCGGCCACCGCGTAGGTCTTCTGCTGGAACTGGCCGCCGTGCAGGTCACCCGGCCACTGGCACAGGTACTCCCAGGTCTCGCCGTTGTCGGTGGAGCGCCAGAAGTCCGTGTGGTGGGTGTCGTAGATGACGCCGCGCATGAGGTGCATGTACATGACGCCGTCGACGACGAACACATCGGACGGGATCGCCGTCGTGGCATGGCCGCCGACCGGGTGGTGCGGCTCGCCGACAAGGCTGACGGCGTGGTTGCCGCCGACGCTGCCGTCGATACGCAGGTTGTTCAGATCCGCGCTGCCGGAGCGTAGGCCGACCGGGGCGCGCCAGTCATCGGGGGCCTCCCCGGGCCGCGGCACGTGGTCGCCGTTGAAGGTGTCGCCGCCGACGAACAGCATGGTGCCGTTCGGGCACCGTACGGGGATGCCGAGGTCGGTCCACGGCGAGGCGAACGGGCCGGTCTCGGCCGGACCGCTCAGGTTCTTCACCTTGGTCGCGAGCGTCGGACTGGTCGGGTCGTTCGGCCCGCCGGCCATTGCCACCTCGGCACCCGAAACGGCGACGCCCGCTCCCACGGCCACGCCGAGGCCGACGCCGAGCTTGAGGAGCTTACGGCGGGAGTACCCGCCGGTCGCCGGGTCCTGCTCGTCCGATGGACGTGTCATTCTGTCGATGCCTTTCAGGGTCAACTCACGTGCAAGCAGGCGAAGTCGGGCCGTTGCCCGGATGCCTTCCCGAGGAGCCGCCGCTCCGGCACTCTTGGGGCAACGGACACCGATGTTCCGTACACGCCACTTTCCTCGTGACCTTCCTCGCGTCTGCCGTGCGTGAGATCTTCGGGTGGAAGACGACCGACGCCGGGCAGCGTGCCTGCGTCGGACGGCGTCGACGCTACTCACGGCCGATGAAATGGCGATGACACAACGATGACCTGGCTGCTGGGCCGGCTGACATCACGGGCGGCACGTCGCCGAGGGGTCAGGGCGGCGCCCGCCGAACCTACGGCGTCCACGCCGGCCGGCCGTGCTGCCGTGTGTCACGGGCCCGGCCGGAGTCCGACTGGTTCTCGGGGGCTCCTCCCCGAGCCGTCAGCCGTGTCCGGTGAATTGTTGTCCCACCCCGAGGCGGCGTAGGTCGGTGAGGACTTTGGGGTCCTGGGCGTCCAGCCAGTCGCAGAGCTGGCGGAAGGAGACGAGTCGGACGTCCTTGTTCTTGGTGTCGGCTATGTGTTTGAGGGCCTCTTCGACGGCGTCCATGTAGATGCCGCCGTTCCACTGTTCGAAGTGGTTGCCGATGAAGAACGGTGCCCGGTTGGTTTCGTAGGCCCGCTGGAAGCCCGCGATGTACGCCCCCGTGGCCTGCTTGCGCCAGCCGGGGTAGTGGGCCGGCGGTGCCTTGGTGGAGTTCTTCGACTGGTTGGCCAGGATGTTGTAGTCCATCGAGAGCACCTCGAAGGAGTGGCCGGGGAACGGTACTTGCTGGAGCGGGAAGTTCCACACGCCCTGCCGCTTGACGGGCCAGACCTGGAGGCCGCCGGGCGAGCTGGCGTCGTAGCGCCAGCCGCGCCTGCGCGCCGTGGGCAGCAGGTTGTCCTGCCCGAGCAGACACGGTGTACGGCCGCCGACCAGTTCCTTGCCGTAGTCGAACGGCAGCGGGTCGAGGTCCGTGAAGCCGGTGTTGGTCCGCCACTTGGTGACGAAGGACATGGCCTGCTCGATCTCGTCGTCCCATTGGGCGGGGGTCCAGTGCGCGACCGAGCCCCGGCCGGTGCCGCAGAAGTGGCCGTTGAAGTGCGTGCCGATCTCGTGCCCCGCCAGCCACGCCGCGCGCACGTTCTTCAACGTCTCCTTGATGTGGCCGTCGTTGAGGTAGCCGATGTCGGAGGCGCCGACGGGATTGTTCGGCGGGCGGTACAGACGCTTCTTCGCTTCGGGCAGCAGATACAGCCCGGAAAGGAAGAACGTCATCGAGGCGTTGTGGTCCTCGGCCAGCTTGCGGAACCGCGGAAGGAGACCGTTACCCACCTCACCCGCACCGTCCCACGAGAAGACAACGAACTGCGGCGGCTTCTGACCCCGCTCCAGCTTCTGCGGCGCGGGCGGCTGGTTGGGCTGCTTTCCGGTGTACGCGGTTGAGCCGTCACCTATCGGCTTGCCCTGCGCCACCTGTCCGGGTGTGGTGTCGACCTTGCCGGAGGTGGACGTCCCGGAGGCCGAGCACCCGGCGACAGAGAGCGCGGCCGCCGCCCCCACCCCGAGTCCGCATATCTGTCGGCGGCTGAATTCACGCATCACGGTCCCCGTCGCATTCGTTCGAAGTTCTGGTATATGGGACACCCCAGAGAATTGGGCGCCCGGAGAGAGGGGGGAGGGGGTTGCCGACCTTGGCTGGGAATGGCCCGGGAACCCTCGGCGGCGCGACGTCGCGGGTGGCTGCGGCAGACGCCCGTCCCGCAGACAGCGGCTACCAGGATCCGACGCCGTTCCGTCCGCCGGTTGGCCGAGCAGCTGCCCGGGACCGGTAACGGAAGCGTCGCGGACGGAATTCGGCCGCGAACCACGCGATGGTCAACGGTGAAGACGAAGAGGTAATCCTCTGCGCTGCCGCACCGACCCCGCCCGTGAAATTCTCGACCGTGCCACTTTGCTTTCCTCTCGGCCTTCCTGCCCGGCGCGACCGTCGTCGTCCATCGTCGTCTGCATATCGCGCGTCCCCGTTCGACGGGCGGACAGGATGCTGAAGGCCGATGCGGCCCGCAACCAGTTCCCTCGGACGCACATGACTCTGGCGGAGATCACTAGCGCACCGATAACGCCTCGCTAATGCAGACCTTCAGAGACGTTGGCGAGGGCCGGGCCGGACGTTACCCGCCGGCTTGTACGGCACCGCCACGACCGCTGCGATCAGGCCACGGCTCGGCCCGTGATCCGTCCGGCGGCGCCTAAGCTTCCGCCATGAACGACACCACACAGGGCATACGGATCAGACCAGGCAGCCTGGCCGACGCCCCGGCCATTCTGGACATGCTCGACGCCGCGGTGGTCTGGATGAACGCGCGCGGCAACACGGAGCAGTGGGGCACGACACCGTATTCGCAGAAGCCCGGTGGGCCGGCCCGGGTCGAGCGCTACACGACCGAGAACTCCCCGTACATCGCGGAGTTGGACGGAACGCCCGTCGGGGCCCTGGTGCTGGACTCCGGGCCCAGCCCGCAGATGCCCATCGCGCCGGCAGCGGAACCCGAGCGATACGTCCGGCTGTTGATCTCCGACCGACGGTACGCAGGTCGGGGCATCGGGGCGGCGCTGCTGGCCCATGCCGCCGAGGAGACCCGGCGGGCCGGTGTGGACCTGCTGCGGGTCGACTGCTGGGCGGGTGGCGGGGGCGAGCTGGTCGCGTTCTACGAGCGCAACGGTTTCACCCGCACCGACCCTTTCCTGTCCCAGACTTGGCCCGGACAGGTGCTCGCCCGCCGGGTCGGCTGACAGCGCGGGCAGGGCACGCGCCGACGGTTCGTCCGGAGGGTCGGAGCCAGGGCAGGTCCAGGGCCATTTTCCTCATGCTGGACGACGACGGCCGGATCCGGCAGGACTACCACCTGACCGCCCGGCCCCTGCCCGAGGCATAGGGCCTGTTCCAGGAGGCGCGCCGGATCAGCCCGTCCTGATCCGACGCCTCCGCCTGGTCACGCCGTGCCGTGCCGGGCCGGTCAGGACACCCCGCCGGTCCGAGCCCGTAGCGTTTCGGCAAACACGCGCGCCGCCTCCAGATCGGTGGCGTTGGGCCGGTCCTTGTGGATTCCGCCGACGAGCTTCATCGGAAGCCAGGTGTCGAACGCGCGGCAGGTGAAGGTGTCGGCCACCTCGAAGCCCTTCCGGTCGAGAAGCCGTACGAGGGGACGGGTGAAGGGGCGGATCGGAGGTTCGGGCAGTCCGCTGGTCGCGAACACGAACGCCTGGCCGTGTTCCCCCTTCGGGAGCGACCGGGCGAACTGGCGCAGCCGCGGATGAAAGTTCTGCAAGAAGATTCCCGAGCCGAATCCCACCAGGTCGTAGCCGGCTAGCTCTGCGCTGTCGATCTGTTCGGGGTTGACGACAGCGGCCTCCAGGACCTGTCCCATGACGTCGGCGATCCTCTTCGTGTTGCCGTGCGACACGGAGGTGCACACGATGATGGCCTTCATGACGTTGTTCCTTTCACTTCCACGATTTCGGTTGGCGTTGGTGGGATCGGGCGGCGGTTCGTCCGCCGCCCGATCCCACCTCGCTCAGCGGACTGCGGCCGGGGCCGGCGCGGGCTCCGTCGGTGTCGCGCCGGGAAGCCATCGGTAGGCACGGGGGAACCGCATCGAGGTGATGGTGTAGCGGCACACTCGTTCCTTGACCACCGCCGCCACCCGTCCCGACAACACGAACCCCCGAGGGGTGTCGTCCCGGTGCGTGGCCTGGATGAACCCGTCGCGCCGACCGAGGCTCATCGCCTGCCCGGTCATGCCGATCGACACCGCCGCGGGTTGTTCACCCCGTATCAGCGCGAGCACCGTGTCGGCGCCATGGGCGCCCATCGGCATCGCTGCCTGACAACTCATCCGCAGGTGACCCCCGACCGGCCCGGGTGGCGCAACCGCGTCACCGGCGCCCACGATGCGTCGATGGTGCAGGCACACCAGAGCGTCGTCGGTGCGCAGGCGTCCGTCGGGGGTCACCGGCAGGCCGCTGCGCCGTGCCAGGTCCGGTACGTCGAACGAGCCCGCCCATACCGTGCAATCGCTGGGCAGCGGGCCGGCATCGGTCTCGACGCCGTCCCGGCGGACTCCGGTGACCCGCAGTCCGGTGCGCACCACGACTCCGGCGTTCGCGAGCCTGCGTCCGATGTCCACTCGGCTCGATCCGGGCAGCCACCCGGCGACCGACTGGGAGACCAACTCGACCGTCAACGACGGGTACCGGTAGGCGATTTCGGCGGAACTCTCGATCCCGGTCATGCCGCCACCGACCACCACCACATGCGCTCCCGCAGGCAGTCGCCGCAGTCGTGTACGCAACGACTCGGCGCCGTCGATATCGGCGACACTCCACGCGTCCCCGGAACCGGACGGGTCTCGGGGAGCCGTGCTTCCCACCGCGTACAGCAGATAGTCGAAGTCGACCGCGTCACCGTCGTCGAGCAGCACGGATCGCTCCGCAATCTCCTCCACCGCCGCCACCCGCAGTCGCACGTCGCGGTGCAGCAGACCGCTCAACGGCCGTACCGCGCTCGCCCCGCCCGCCGCGTGCTCGTGCAGCCGGACACGTTCCACGAATTCCGGCCGAGGATTGACCACCGTCACACTCACCTCGGACCGTCCCACGACCGCCAGTCGATTCGCGGCCATCACACCTGCGTAGCCCGCGCCGACCACCAGCACCCGTGCCACCACAACCACCTCCGATCAGATCGACCTCACACCCTGAGGACACCGCAGGCACGGCGATTGTGACATCGGAGGAATGTGGTGACGGTCACAGGGGGTGTCGGCGGGCGGAGTGGTGACTTCCGGCGACACCAAGCCGCGGACGCGAGGGAATCAGCAGGTCCGGGAGTTGTTCCGCGGTGAGGCCGGCGCAGTCCCGAAGGCCGGCTCCGGTGAGGTCGGCTCCCCGCAGCGCCACCCGGCACTGCCGCGCCGCGCGGATCGTGTGACGCGTTGGGGATCGGGGATCGAGTGGGCGAACCGGAAGACGACGGCGCATGAGGCTGCCACCCCAACGGAGTGAGACCGAGGGGCCGTTCAACGGTGGTGCCATACGAGGGTGTAGCGCCAGAACAGCCTGCGGCGCAGTCGGGCACCGGGCAGGATTGTACGAGCCTCGCGGACGATCCCGGGGAAGGCCATGTCCGCCGGTCGGGTCGTGGCCGTCATCGAGAGGGGACGAGGTGCTGTGCGGCCCCTGTTCCTGAGCCAGCCGGTGGCGGCGTTGACCGGGCTTGCCACGGTTCCGAGCAGGTGGTCGCCTGGCGTCGTCGGGCGCGAAAGGCCGAGAACCACAAGGGTTCCACCGGGCGCGAGGTGCCTGCGGAAGGCGGTGAGCGCATCGGCGAACGGCAGATGGTGGATCGTGGCGACGCAGGTGATGACGTCGTAGGAGTCTGCGGGGATCCCGGTCAGCGCATCTGCGGTCGTGAAGGTGACGGGAGTTGCCTGAGGGGTGACTTCCTGTGCCCGGGCGATGATCTCCGGGTCGGCGTCGATGCCGTGTACCGTGCCGGCGCGCACGGCCAGGAGCCTGGCCAGGTCGCCACTGCCGCAGCCGACGTCCAGGGCACTGTCGCAGCGTCGGGGGAGCTGTCGCAGGATCCAGCGGTGGTAGTGGGCGTTGTGGTCCCAGGGGTGCGCGGCATTGAACTCGTCGAGAGCCCGCAGGACGCGGTGCGGCAGTGTCGTCATGCCGTCACTCCATCAAGCCCCTTGCGTCTGCGTCATCCCCACGGCCAAACGACCGGGTGCACAGAGAGGCAACAGCCACCGCAGTGCGGTGGATCGGCCGAGCGACGTCCACAACTACGCCGGTCGATCGACGCGGCGGCAGTTCTCCTCGTTCGTGTTCGCCCGGAGTGCTGGAAGCCGGTCCCCGTTCGTTACTCCGAGGATCTGTGCCAGACCCTCCTTCACCTGCGGACGGTGTTCGACCGGGACCGGGAAGGCGAGCGCGGAGGAATGGGCCGGCCGGTGGCCTCCGGCGGAGAAGCGGAGACCGGCACCCGTCTGCGCACGGCGTAGGCCCTGCCTCTTCCATTTGGACCAGTGGATGGGGCAGGGCCGCACAGGCGATACGGCATGTCAGCCGTTGAAGCCGTTTTCGCCGAAGGTCTGGTTCAGTCCGTTGTTGGCGGTCCCCGTGTTTCCGGCGGCATTGTCCGAGATGTCCAGGGGAGGCTGCTCGCCGCCCCCGGAGCCAACTCCCGGGCTGTGAATGCCATTTCCGGTGGAGTGGGCGTCGTGGTTATTCGCAGCAGCGGCCCCGGCACCGGCAAACAGAGCGGCGACGGTCAAGCCCACCACGGCGACAGCGGTATGTGCGCGCATGAATTCCTCCTGTTGAGTAGCGCCACCAAGACAATCTCCGTTGGATGAACCGAGAAACAGCAATCACTCGAAGGGGACCCGCCAAGGGGGCCAACAGATGCCGCTTTCGGCGTGGCGGTGGTGAAGACACTGCGGCGGAGAGTCCAGGACCGGTAACCCGTCTTGGTTATGGCCACGTTCGCGCGGGTGTGGGGAAAACTCCGCGAGGCCCCCGAGCGCGGATGTGGACGGCCCCGGCGTCAGGCTGATGGGTCGGACGCCGGGGCCCACTCTCGTTACTCGTGTCCCTTACCTGCCGCCGCCGTGGCCGCCGCCCTCGCCCCCGTCATGGCCGCCGCCCTCGCCGCCCTCATGGCCGCCGCCCCCGCCGCCATGGCCGTGCCCCTCGTCGTCGCCCATATGGCCCCCGACCGTGTCGTCGCAGCCCATGCTGGAACCGATCGAGGTGGCCTGTGCGCCCGGCGAGCCCTCGCCGTTGAGCGCGTTGCCCAGCACGCCGTTCAGAATCCCGACCTCGCCGAGTACGTCGACGTTCAGGTCGTGGGAGCGGCAGGAGGTGTGCTGACTGACGTTGAAGTTGTCGCCGCCATGGCCGCCCGCGTGGGCGGTGCCGGTGCCGAATGCGGCCATGCTGCCGAGGGCGGCGGCCAGGACGGCAGCCTTGTGAAGCTTGTGCATTTCTTCTCCGGAAGTGTGAGCAGATCTGATCTGCGATGTACCGAGTTCGTCCAGTTGCGGAAGGTTAATACGAAATATGATGAAAGAATTCCCCGACGCGCCGGATCGATCCGACCTCGGATAGTGGTGCGACCCTTCCGTAGCGGGCGTGTCGCGGGCCCGGCGAACCGGTTCGGATACCCATGTGCCTTTCAGAGCAGGCGGGTTGAGATACTCCGGCCATGGATACCGGGGCGATCGGGAGCGGTCGGCGATCGGCGAGAGCGATGCCTGCACGGACCACGTCGCGGCATGCCGCGGGCTGGACGCTGCGTGCTGCGACGGCAGCGGACATCGAGACGATCGCGGAGTTGCGGGCGACGGTGATGCGTGCGGATTTGGAGCGCCTTGGGCGTTACGACGAGCACCGGGTGCGGCAGCGGCTGAGGGACTCCTTCTCCACGGAGCACACGTCGATCATCATGCTCGACCGTGAACTCGCGGGATGCGTCACGGTCCGGCCCGCCGAAGGGAGGCGGTGGCTGGAGCACTTCTACCTCGTGACGCATCATCAGGGCCGGGGGCTCGGATCGGCTGTCCTGCGCACGGTGCTGGAACGGACCGACGCGCTGGGCGCGACCGTGGGTTTGAACGTCCTGCAGGGCAGCGCCGCCCGCCGACTCTACGAGCGCCACGGATTCCACGTGGAAGCCGAGGACCCGATCGACGTCTTCATGGTGCGCCCACCAGAGGCGAGCACCGCCGCGAGAGCCTGACCTGCGGCAGCGCCCCCTCGACTCGGGGCTGGGGCGCATCAGGGCGGAAGCCCAGCGTCCTCCCTTCCCGGGCGCCCTCCCTGGCTTGCCGCGGATGGCGGGGACGCGGCGCGCACCATCAGGGGCGGCCTTCACCTCTGGGGCATCCAGGCCCAGCCGAATCCCTGCAGCAGCTCCCAGACACAGCAGTGGCTGGTCCCGGAGTCGAAGGCGCCCGAGGCGATGAAGCTGGCGGTCGAGTACTACTCGGACCTCTGCTCGAAGGACACCTCGACGTGTTCCTGGAAACAGGCATCCGAAGGTGCCCCGGAGGTGCTACCCCGTGTGAAGGCGTCCTCGGTCTGGTACAACGACACTTCCGAGAAGGTGACCCAGGTCTTCACGACGATCTATCACAGCGGATGGTCGATGAGCCTCGCCTCCAGCGTCTCCGTCTCGGCCGGTGTCTCGGTTCCGGTCCAGGCCATGATCAGCTCCCAGCTCGGATCGACCGTCACCTACCAGTCGGATGAGTCCCAGATCAACGGCGTTGCCGTCACCGTCCCGCCGAAGAACTACGGCTGGGTCGACTTCGCGGCGGTCGGGAAGAAGGTCACCGGAACCTGGACCTTCGACAAGAACCGCTTCCCGTGGACCGCTGACGCCACCGTCACCGTCCCCGTCGTCGACTCCCCGGCCGGCTCGACCATGTACGTCGCCCACACCGGTACGACCCCGCCGGGTGTGACTCCTCCTGCGGACACCGGGGGCACCGGGGGCACCGGGGGCACCAGCACCCCCACCACTCTTGCCACCACCGTCACCAAGACCCTCGACGTTCCGGCCGGTGTCCACCTCGCCGCCTCCGCGGGCGGGGTGAAGTTCACCGACGACCGAGGGCGCACCCTCGCCACCGTCGTGGCGGGCGAGATGAAGGACAAGGCCGGCAAGCCCCACAAGCTGCACGTGTCCGTCAGCGGCAACACGGTGACGCAGACGATCGAGGATGCTCCGGGAGAGACGATCGAAGGCACGGTGACACCGCCGGTCAGCTCGCTCGCCGGCGAGGCGTCCTCCCGCGGCTCGGCTGCATCGATCGCGCTGTTCAAAGCCGGCGACGACAAGTTCAAAGAGTGGGGCCACTGCATGAACAAGGAGATGGTCAAAGGAATGCTCGGGGGCCTCCTGGCCGGTCCCGAGGGCGCGTTCCCGGGCATGCTCGTCGGCACGGCCAGCGGTTTCATCGAATGCGGTGTGAAGCCGAAGTCCCAGCGATCTCCCACGAGGTCTCGCCCCTTCACCAGGGCGGATTCCGGATCGCCGGGCGTGTCCGGTCCGGCGTCTGACATCCCTGCGGGACGGCGAGGTCGATCGTGGGTCGGTCAGCGCGGCGCTGACGAACGAGTCGATCTCCTGGGTGGCCATCAGCGACGGTCGGCCGGCCATGGAGCCCGTGTCGAGCCCGGTCGAGGCGAGCGGCAGGTGTTCCGCTCGCCTCGGCCGGACTGTGCGTTGTCCCCGGCTGCACCGAGGCGCCTGTGGGGGCGTTCGGTCTCGTTCGTCGGCGACCTGACCTCGCGTTGCCGAGCGACGTTGGCGGTGGTGATGCGCAGGACGACGGCATCGCCCCACTCGCGCTGCAACTCGGCGGCTCAGCCTGAGAGTTCAGCAATGCACTCTGGACTCCACAACGGTTTCGATCACCTCGACGGCCTTTTCCACCCCGTTCCGGGTGACAGTTCGCAGAGCGAACTGCTCGGCGGCTTCGGCCAGTTCGCGATCGTTCACCGCGCGGTCCAGTGATGCGGCCAGACGCCCCGCTGTGAGGCGGTACTGCGGCAACGGCGGTGGCGCCAGACCGAGGGCGTGCATGCGCCGGGCCCAGAACGGCTGGTCGAAGGTGAAAGGGCACACGACCTGCGGACGGCCCGAGCGCAGAGCCGATGCGGTGGTTCCGGCGCCGCCGTGATGCACGATCGCGGCCATGTGCGGAAAGACCTCTTCGTGCGGCACCTCGTCCATGAAGAACACCTTGTCGACGTCGCGGCCCTGTTCCCCGTCGGGAGCCCGCACCCCACCCCAGCCGGTGGCGATCACAGCGCGTACCCCGGCTTGCCGGACTGCGGCGAGAACGGCCCTGCTTTTCGCGGCGGCACGGCTCCCGGCCATACTGCCGAATCCGATGTACACCGGCCGTTCCCCCGCATCGAGAAACGCGCGGAGGTCCGCGGGCATGCGCCAGTCACCCGTAGTCGGCAGATGCCAGAAGCCCGTCGTGTGAGTGGTGGGGGGATACCGAGGAGTGCCGGGCAGTACACCGGGATCGAATGCCTGCAATACCGTGGCCGGCCCTCCGTCGGGCCGGGACAGAATGCTGAGCTTGTTGCCGCGATCCGACAGCCCCAGCGATTCGCATCGCACTCGTGCCAGTGCCGAGCCGTACAGAAGACGGACCGGCAACTCGGCGTGAGCATAGGAGGCCCGGCTCAGCGACGCGGGAAGTCGTCCGGGTGCCAGAGGATTGACGAAGTCGGGGGTGGGCACCCAGCCGGGCTGGAAGCACACCGGCACAGCGGGCACCTTCAGCCACTCGGCGAGGTGCTGCACCGGCAACCAGGGTGCGAACACCACGACATCGGGGCGGGGCTGTGCTTTGACCTTGGCCGTCAGATCGTCCAGGAGCTTCACGTACTGCGGCCTGTTCCGCCTGAACCACTGCACGCCCCGCACAATTCCGCGCAGTCCGCGGCGATCCTCATTGGCTCTCCTGACAACCGGATCGGTGTAGAGCTCAAGGGGTCCGTCCAGTACCGGAACGTAGGGCACGCCTGCCGAGCGGGCCAACTCCACGAAGGTGTATGGCCCCATCAACGTCACTGTGTGCCCGGCTGCCGTCAAGCCGGACGCCAGCGCCAGAAACGGCTGGACGTCACCCCGCGAGCCATGGGTCACCAGCAATACGTTCACCGCAGCATTCCTTCCAGAATTCGGCCGCTCGGCCTGCGAGTCGCACCGTCGATCGTCACATGGACCGGCCAATGCGCCTGACTATGCATCACAGAGCTTTTCCACGCCCACATGCGCGAGTTCGGGGATGGGCGGCGTGCGGATGCCGCCCGTTTTCCGGCCGGCGCTTGCGAATTGCGCTACTGCCGTGACCAGTACGAGTGCGTTGCGGACGCCGATATGAGTGATGAGGGGGCGACTGTTCCGTGGTACGGACCTCGCCCCGCGGGCGGCCGGAGTTGACGGACCGACGTGATGGACCGGTGCGCGATGGACAGTTGTGGGAGTTCGCTGCGATTGATTCCCCATGGCATGGGGGGTACCGGAAATCCCTGTGTGGTGCGCATGGTGCCGGTCAGCGTACGGGCGCTGAACCAGCGTGGCACGGTGTCGAGGACCAGGGAACTGCCGGGAAAGGCTTCGGCGCGGCCGGCGATCAGTTCGCTCACATGGGGTTTCCAGGCCCTCGGCCAGTTGCACGATGGTGCCGTCGGGGTGGGGGGTGAGGAATTCTCGTACTGCGGTGTCGAAGGTGCGGACACGCAGCGTATTGCCTTGGGCAACGAGTCCGATGGGGCGCCCGAAGTGGCTTTCGAAAGGGTAGTCGAGCATGTCGACCAGTTCCGCGGCTTTCGGGTCGTGGAGCACCGGTCGGGGGCGGCGCGCTTCCCATGCGCGGTGATACAGATTCCACATCAGCATGTCGGGGACACCGTTCAGGTTGACGGTGCGCATCGCACTACTGCCGCGGTCCATCTGGTTGTTCCTCCGTCGACTCAACAACTCCCCCGTAGCGGATGGAGCGGCTCGGGGCGGTTGTCCCTCGAAAGTCGCACGGGGCGACTCGCCGGCGTTCAGCACGCGCCGGGGCTCTTAACGTATGTGGCACGAGGCACGCGGAACGTGAAGAACACGCAGGCGCCGACCGCGAGTCGACGTGGCGGTCGACGAAAGGCGTACGTCCCCCGGTGCCGAGGTCCAGCTTTTGGACGGCAGAGAGATCCGGGGGACGGTGACGGAGCGCTTCAGCGGGCGGATGGGTGGCGCGGCTTCACCGTTCCACCGTCCTGACGTGGTCTGGGGGATCGCCGTAGCGAGGAAACCGACGGCGTGCCCTGCCGGTCGCTCTACGCGAGAGGGGTCTGCTCACCGAGATCGGGCGCGGAGCGCACCTCGATCCGGTCTCCGGTCCGTTCCATCTCCAGCACGATGAGGTCGTTCCGCCCCTCCCGCCACAGATGGCTCGGCGCGTAGAGGGTGACCTGCGGCCCGAGGGACCAGTAGCGGCCGAGCGCGAAGCCGTTGAGCCAGACCATGCCCTTGTCCCAGCCCGGGAAGGCGAGGAAGCCGTCCGCGGGGGTGTCGACGTGAACCCGGGCCCGGTGGAAGGCGGGGCCGGTCGGGGTGTCCTCGCTGCGGAACGTCAGAGCTGCGAGGTTGTCCAGGGGCAGTTGGCGGATTTCCCAGTCGCGCAGTTCCCGGCCGTCGAGGAGCACCTTCCCGCTGATGCCCTTGGGGTCGTTGAGGCCCTGGCCGAAGTTGACGCGCCCGGTCGGGTCCACGAGGAGGTCGAGGGTGCCGGAGGCGCCGGCCACGGTGAAGTCGACCGTGTGGTCGGGCTGGTTGCGGTCGAAGGTGCCGATCCGCTTGCCGTCGCCGAACACCAGCGCACGGTCGCCCAGTCCCGTGATCTTCAGGCTCTTGGCCTCCTGCGGTCCGCGTACCCGAGTGCGGTAGTGGATCAGTCCGTGTGGCTGCCCGAGGGCCTCCATGTGGACGGGCGTGGTCCGCCGTACCGGAGTGCTCAGCGCGTCGAGGGCGTCCAGCAGCGGCACCGACTCGCGGACGGCGACCTTCTGGGGCGGCATCCGGCGTGGTGTGGGAGGCAGCGGAGCGTCCGGCACGGTGGTGTGTTTGGCGAGCACGTCGCGCACGGTGTGGAACTTCTCGGTGAGTTCGCCGGATTCGCTGATCGGGGAGTCGTAGTCGTAGCTGGTGACGGTGGGCTGATAGGTGCTGCCGTCGAGGTTGGCGCCGGCGGACCAGCCGAAGTTCGTGCCGCCCACCGCCATGTAGAAGTTGATCGACGCTCCCGCTTCGAGGAGCTTTGCCACGTCGGCGGCGGTCCGCGCCGGGTCGGTGGTGTGGTGCCGCTCGCCCCAGTGGTCGAACCAGCCGTCCCAGAACTCCGTGCAGAACAGGGGCTTGTCCGGCTGGAATTCGCGCAGTTCTGAGAAGGGACCGGTGGGATCCCCGGCGAAGTTCACGGTGGCCAGGAGATCGGGAAGGCTGCCGGCCCGCAGCGCTTCCTGGGTGGCCCCGTCGGAACAGAACAGCAGGCTGTCGATGCCCTGCGCCCGCATGGTGTCCCGCAGATGTTCCAGATACACGTGGTCGTCGCCGTAGCTGCCGTACTCGTTCTCGACCTGCATGGCGATGATGGGACCGCCGTGGGTGGCCTGCAGGTCGACGAGCCGGGGGAGCAGTTCGGCGAACCAGGTGTCGACCGCTCGCTCGTAGGAGGGGTCGGAACGGCGCAGCGGGGCGTCCTTGTCCTTGAGGAGCCAGGCGGGCAGACCGCCGAAATCCCATTCCGCGCAGATGTACGGTCCCGGTCGCACGATCGCCTTCAGCCCGACCTCGTCCGCGGTCCGTATGAAGGCGGCGACGTCGCGCCATCCGGTGAAGTCGGCCTTTCTCTCGTATGGTTGGTGGAAGTTCCAGGCGACGTAGGTCTCCACCGTGTTCAGGCCCATGGCCCGCATCCGCAGCAGCCTGTCGCGCCAGTCCTTGGGGTGCGTCCTGAAGTAGTGGAAGGCACCCGAGAGGATCCGGAACGGCTTGCCGTCCAGCAGGAACTCCTTTCCGCGGATGGTCAGTCCCCTCGGGCTTGCGGCCTGGGCGAGGGCGGTACGGCTGCCGCCCAGGGAGACACCCACGGTCGCGGTACCCACCACGGCCGCGCTCAGGAATCCACGTCGGCTGAACTGCGTCATGTCTGCTCTCCTCGGCTCGACCGGTCGTCGCCCATGACTCGGAAATGTTCAGTGGTGTTCGTTTCTGTTCATTGAGAGTGTTCTGTAGAACAGAAACGAGCACAAGGGTTCGTCGTCGAGTGCGGTGAACCGGATGCGGACGAGTCGCAGGTGAACTGCCGGTCAGGGCAACGACGTTCAGATCGGCAGGGAGGACAGCGGGCCGCAGACGAGCGGCAGGCGGTGACCCGACGGTGGCGTGGTCAGGAGGTACGCCGCGTCGCGGTGTCGGCCAGCTGTCGCAGCGTCTGCCGGGCAACAGGGCGGATGCCACGTGCAGCGCCGAGCATCCGCAGCACCCGCGCACGCCGCCTGCCAGCCCAGCGCGCACAGCACGGGCCGCAGGCGCTTCCCGCCGGCGGCGAGGAACTCGGCCAGCACCTGGGCGGCTTGCCCGGGCAGGTCCCGGGCCGTTGCGGCGCCTTGGTCTGCAGGAACTGATCCAGGACGGCGTCGACCCGGCGGCGCAGGGCCTGGAGTTCCAGCGGCTTCGCGTCCGGCTGGACGGGCGCGGTGGTCAGGGCCGTTCACCTGCCGTGGCGGTGTCGGGGGTGCTCTCTGCCGCGGTGGCCACGACCTTCGGCAGGGCCTCGGCATCGTCGGCGGAGGGCACGGCGACGCGGACGATGTCGCACCCGGCCGCCGTCACCGCGGCGATCTGCCGCAGTGTGGCGTCCACATCGGCGGTGTTGGTGGTGGTCATGGTCTGCACGCTGACCGGTGCCCCGCCGCCGACGGGCACCGTCCCGACGCGGAGTTGACGGGTGGGGCGGCGGCGCACCGGGGTCCTGGGTGTGGGCAGGGTGGGCAGTCCGAGATCGATGGCGGTCACCGGGGCCCTCCCAGGAGATGTCCGGGTGCGGCAGGGGCCGGGTGGCGGTGGTCGAGGGAGGCGAGGACGGTACGGACCAGGCCCGCGGCGTCCAGCCCCGCCGCGGCCAGCAGCCCTGGCCGGGGGCCGTGCGGGAGGAAGGCGTGGGGGAGGCCGAGGACGTGAACGGGCGTGGTGACGCCCTGGTCCCGGCACCGCCCGGCCAGCGCCGCGCCCGCACCGCCGGTGCGTACGCCGTCTTCCACGCTCACCACCAGCCGGTGGCGGGCCGCCAGTGACACCAGCCCCTCGTTGACGGGGAACACCCAGCGCGGGTCGGCGACCGTGACCCCGATACCGTGCTCGGCGTCCAGGACACCAGCCGCCTCCAGGGCTGCCTGGGCCAGTGGTCCGACGGGCACCAGCAGCACATCCAGCGGACGGCCCTTGCTGCGGTGGAGGATGTCCATCCCGTCCATACGGGCCAGCGCCCCGACACCCGCGCCGGCGGCGGCCCTGGGCAGCCGCAGCACGGTCGGGCCCGCACCCCAGGAGACCGCCTCCGTCAACAGGCGGCGCAGCTGGGCGGTATCGCGGGGAGCAGCCAGGCGCAGCCCGGGAACCGTGGACAGCAGCGCCAGATCCCACATGCCGTGATGGCTCGGCCCGTCCGGCCCGGTGACACCGGCGCGGTCCAGGACGAAGGTGACCGGCAGCCGGTGCAGCGCGACATCCATCAGCACCTGGTCGAAGGCCCGGTTCAGGAACGTCGCGTAGACGGCGACGAGGGGATGGAAACCCCCCATGGCCAGGCCCGCCGCCGAGGTAACGGCGTGCTGTTCGGCGATCCCCACGTCGAAGACCCGCCCGGGGAACCGCTCCTTCATCAACCCGAGCCCGGTGGGCAGCAGCATCGCCGCGGTGACCGCGACCACCTCGGGACGGTCCGCGGCCACCTCCACCAACGCCCGGCCGAACTCGCTCGTCCACGACGGAGCGGAAGGCCCCCCGACGGGCCGACCGGTGGCCGGGTCGACCACGCCGACGGCATGCAGACAGTCCGCCGGGTCCGCCTCGGCGGGCGCATGGCCCTTGCCCTTCACGGTCATCACATGCACCACCACCGGTCGCTTCAGGGCACGCGCCCGGCGCAGCACGCCCTCCACCTCCGCGGTGTGGTGCCCGTCCACCGGCCCGAAGTAGGCAAAGCCCAGGTCGGTGAAGAGGTTGCGGCATGCCTCCGCGCCGCCTCCGTACCGGAGCAGGCGCAGGTGCTCGGCGAGCGCGCCGGTGGTGGGGCGTACGAGCGGCCGTTGTCGTTGACCACCACGATCACCGGCCGATCCGGGGCGCCGCCCAGGTTGTTCAGCGCCTCCCACGCCATGCCACCGGTCAACGCCCCGTCCCCGATGACCGCCACCACGGCACGCTCTTGCTTGCCGGCCAACTGCCGTGCCCTGGCCAGCCCGTCCGCGTACGACAGGGCGGTGCACGCGTGGGAGTTCTCCACCAGGTCGTGTACGGATTCCCGGCGCGAGGGATAGCCCGACAAGCCGCCCTGCTGCCGTAGCGAGTCGAAACATTTCCGACGCCCCGTCAGCAGCTTGTGCACGTATGCCTGGTGACCGATGTCGAAGACCAGCGCGTCATCCGGGGAGTCGAAGACCCGGTGCAGCGCCAAGGTCAGCTCGACCGCGCCCAGATTCGGCCCCAGATGGCCACCGACAGCACACACCTTCTCCACCAGGAACCGCCTGATCTCCGCTGCCAGCGCGGCAAGTTCCCCGTCCGGCAGCGACCGCAGCGCGCCCGGGTCGTTCACCCGATCCAGGACCGACAGGGAGTGTTCCGTCCGGGCCGTTGCCATGCCGTTCTCCCTCCCCGACGGCGCGGTTGACCACCGCACGAACCGAAAGGGCTGCACTTCCAGGAAGGCGGAAACACGGCGGGGAGGGGAAGGGAGATCGCCGCCGGAGAGCGTGAAGGCGTTGAAAGGTCAGGCTTTTGTGAACGAGATCGGTGCGGTGAAGCCGGGTGCGTCACTCAGCCGTCACGCTCCCGGCTCGCCGACCTGAGCGACGTCCCCGTCCGGCCCCGGGCGGTACGCCTCCGGCCGGATGCCCGGCTGCTGTGTGCCGTACGCGCCGAACCGCCTGAAACGCTCGGTCGGTTACGGCGGGACGGGGGAGCCCCGGCGTTCCGCCGGGGCCCGGGGCCTGTCCGATGGATCAGGGTCGGAAAGGCCCCGGGTCAGGTGCCGACGTAGGCCGCCAGATGCTCACCGGTGAGGGTCGAGCGGGCGGCGACCAGATCCGCGGGCGTGCCCTCGAAGACGATCGTTCCGCCGTCGTGACCGGCGCCGGGGCCGAGATCGATGATCCAGTCGGCATGCGCCATCACCGCCTGGTGGTGCTCGACGACGATGACCGACTTGCCGGAGTCGACGAGCCGGTCGAGCAGACCGAGCAGCTGCTCGACATCGGCCAGATGCAGACCGGCGGTCGGCTCGTCGAGGACGTAGACGCCGCCCTTCTCGGCCATGTGCGTGGCCAGCTTGAGCCGCTGCCGCTCGCCGCCGGACAGCGTGGTGAGCGGCTGACCGAGGCTGACGTAGCCGAGCCCGACGTCGGCGAGCCGCTGGAGGATCCGGTGCGCGGCCGGGGTGCGTGCCTCGCCGTCGCCGAAGAACTCCTCTGCCTCGGTCACCGACATCGCCAGCACCTCGCTGATGTCCCGACCGCCGAGGTGGTGGTCCAGCACCGACGCCTCGTACCGCTTCCCCTCGCACTCCTCGCAGGTGGTGGCGACGCCGGCCATCATCGCCAGATCGGTGTAGACGACGCCGGCGCCGTTGCAAGTGGGGCAGGCGCCCTCGGAGTTGGCACTGAACAGCGCCGGCTTCACGCCGTTGGCCTTCGCGAACGCCTTGCGGATCGGGTCGAGCAGCCCGGTGTACGTCGCCGGGTTGCTCCGCCGCGAGCCGCGGATCGCGCCCTGGTCGACCGACACCACACCCGCACCGGCCGGGATCGACCCGTGCACGAGCGAACTCTTGCCGGAGCCGGCGACGCCGGTGACGACGGCCAGCACCCCGAGCGGAATGTCCACGTCGACGTCGCGCAGGTTGTGCCTCCTCGCGCCGCGGATCGAAAGCCGGCCGGTGGGCGTGCGGACCTTCTCCTTGACGGCGGCCCGGTCGTCGAGATGGCGGCCGGTGATGGTGCCGGCGGTCCGCAGCCCCTCGATCGTCCCCTCGAAGCAGACCGTGCCGCCGGCCGTGCCGGCGCCGGGGCCGAGGTCGACGACGTGGTCGGCGATCGCGATCATCTCCGGCTTGTGCTCCACGACGAGCACCGTGTTGCCCTTGTCCCGCAGGCGAAGCAGCAGGTCGTTCATCCGCTGGATGTCATGGGGGTGCAGGCCCGTGGTCGGCTCGTCGAACACGTAGGTGGTGTCGGTGAGCGAGGAGCCGAGGTGCCGGATCATCTTGACGCGCTGCGCCTCACCGCCCGACAGCGTGCCCGCCGGCCGGTCGAGCGAGAGATAGCCGAGGCCGATCTCGGTGAACGAGTCCAGGGTGTGCTGCAGCTTGGCGAGCAGGGGCGCCACCGACGGCTCGTCGAGGCCGCGCACCCATGCGGCCAGGTCGCTGATCTGCATCGCGCAGGCGTCGGCGATGCTGATCCGCTTGATCTTCGACGACCGGGCACCCTCGTTCAGCCGGGTGCCGTCGCACTCCGGGCAGGTGGTGAAGGTGACCGCCCGGTCCACGAACTCCCGGATGTGCGGCTGCATCGCCTCCTTGTCCTTGGCGAGCATCGACTTCTGGATGCGCGGGATCAGCCCCTCGTAGGTCATGTTGATGCCCGCGATCTTCATCCTGGTCGGCTCGCGGTGCAGGAAGTCGTGCAGTTCCTTCTTCGTGTATGTGCGGATCGGCTTGTCCGGGTCGTAGAAGCCGGACTCGCTGTAGAGCCGATGGTTCCAGCCGCCCGCCTTGTAGCCGGGGACGGTGAGTGCGCCCTCGGCGAGCGACTTGGCGTCGTCGTAGAGCTGGGTGAGGTCGAGGTCGGTGACGGCGCCGCGGCCCTCGCAGCGCGGGCACATGCCGCCGGTGATGCTGAAGCTGCGCCGCTCCTTCACGGTCTTCCCACCGCGCTCGACGGTGACCGCCCCGGCCCCGCTGATCGAGGCGACGTTGAAGGAGAACGCCTTGGGCGAGCCGATGTGCGGCCGCCCCAGCCGGCTGAACAGGATGCGCAGCATCGCGTTGGCGTCGGTGGCGGTGCCGACCGTGGAGCGGGGGTCGCCGCCCATCCGCTGCTGGTCGACGGTGATCGCGGTCGTCAGCCCTTCGAGGACGTCGACTTCGGGCCGCGCCAGTGTCGGCATGAAGCCCTGCACGAAGGCGCTGTACGTCTCGTTGATCAGCCGCTGCGACTCCGCCGCGATGGTGTCGAACACCAGCGAGCTCTTGCCCGAGCCGGACACACCGGTGAAGACCGTCAGCCGGCGCTTCGGGATCTCGATGCTGACGTCCTTGAGGTTGTTCTCGCGCGCGCCGTGCACACGGATCAGATCGTGGCTGTCGGCCACGTGCACCTCAGGCGACCGGGTGTCCGTCCGCTTGGCCTTGCTCATCGGATCTCCCTCTGTCACGCGGGGCCGCCTGCGCGGTCCCCGTAGGCGTCGCCTGGCCCGGCCGACCAGCTTCGAGCAGGACGTCCTCTTGGGAGCAGGACGTCTTCTTCATCGGCGTGGTCGGCGGCAACGGTAGCTGGCCACGAGCGCCGGTGTCGGCCGGAGTGGCGCGGTGCCCGTCCGACCGGCGCCGGCCAGGGGCACGTTCGGCACGCGAACCTGGTCGTCCCCGCCGCTTCGGGCTCGCGGAACCGGGCCGCGGTCACGTGACAAAGGTCACGCGGCGCACGGTGTTCGGGGCGAGCCCCCACCTGCCCTGCGGGTGGGAGGCGGGGCGCGACGTACGAGACGGTCGGCGTCGGGCGGACCGCCGAGCGGTGGGGAACGGGCCGTCAGTCCTGTGCGGTGGGGCGGACGACGATGTCGCCCACGTCGACGCCGTCCGGCTGCTCGATGGCGAACGCGATGGCGCGGGCCACAGCGTCCGGCGAGATCGCGATCTTGTTCATCCGGTCGAGGATCTGGGCCTTGACGTCCGGGTTCGGCATGGCCTCCGCGAAGTCCGTACGGACGAAGCCCGGTGAGACGACGGTGACGCGCAGGCTGTCGCCGGCCTCCTGGCGCAGGCCCTCGGAGAGAGTGCGGACGGCGTTCTTCGTGGCGGCGTAGACCGACTGGAGGGGAACGACGCGCAGTCCGGCGGTGGAGACGGTGTTGACGAAATGCCCGAAGCCCTGCTGCCGGAATACGGGCAGGGCGGCGGCGATCCCGTACAGCACGCCTTTGAGGTTGACGTCGATCATCTGCTCCCAGTCCTCGACGCGGAGTTCGTCCAGGGGGGAGATCAGGCCGACCCCGGCATTGCTGACGAGGACGTCGATCTTGCCGAACCGGTCGCGGGCCAGCTCGACGAGAGCGCACAGGTCCGCGCGCCGCGTCACGTCGGTGCGGACCCAGGCGGCCTCGCCGCCGGCCTTCTCGATGCGGGCGGCCAGGGCTTCCAGACGATCGGTGCGGCGTGCCCCGAGGACGACTTTCGCGCCGCGCTCGGCGAGCAGCAGCGCGGTTGCCGCACCGATGCCGCTACCGGCGCCGGTGATCGCCACGACCTTGCCTTCGATTCCCCGCATGATCGACAGTCCTTCCGGGAGGAGAGTGAGGGCAGGCCGGGGCATGCCCTAGAGTGAAAGTGGAGGCGCCGCCACTTCATCCACGCTAAGCGGCGACGCCTCCACTTGGCAATGGTGATGAGGGGAGAGCCGCTGATGGTCCCGTCCGCAGGACGTCCACTGAGGGCTGATGCGCAGCGCAACCGGGACAAGATCCTGGCCGCGGCGGTGCGCGTGTTCACCGAAGAGGGTCTGGACGCGCACTTCGAGCGCATCGCCAAGGAAGCGGGCGTCGGAAGCGGCACCCTGTACCGGAATTTCCCGACCCGAGAGGCACTGATCGAGGCGGCCTACCGCAATGAGGTGGCCCGGCTGTGCGACGCCGTCCCCGGTCTCCTGGCGACCATGCCGCCAGGCGAGGCCCTGCGCGCGTGGACGCGTCGCTTCATCGACTACGCCACCGCCAAACTCGGCATGGCCGACGCCCTGCGCGCCGTCGTCGCCTCGGGAGCCAACCCGTACGCCGACAGCCGCGAGATGATTCAGGCGGCCTTGTCCTCCCTGATGGACGCCGGAGTGGCCGCCGGCGTGATCCGGTCCGACATCCTGCCGACCGACATGTTCGCCGCCCTCGCCGGCATCGCCCTCACCTCGGCGAGGCCCGAGCAGCGGGAGCAGGCCGAACGCCTCCTCGACCTCACCCTGGACGGACTGCGGCCCGTCCCGGCGCCGCCGGGCACGGAAGGCTGACGGCCCGACCCCGTTCACCCCTTTGCCCCTGCGGGAGAGCTGGCGCCCGGCCGCTCCAGCATCATCGATCTGGGCACCCGCCCCGTATTCCTACGTATGAAGGAGCATGTGCAATGGGGATGAAGGACGACATGCAGGCCAAGGCGCAGCAGGCCCGGGAAAAGGCACAGCAGGCCAGGGAGCAGGCGCAGCAGCGGGGCCAGCAGGCGCAGGACAAGTCGCGCCAGCAGCAGGGCAGGCAGCAGTCCATCGACGACATCCAGGACGACCTCGACGAGCAGTGAGTTAGCGTCAGTCGGGCACGGCAACGAGCGTCTCCGCGCGCCGCCGAGCCGCGACGGCTGAAACGATTCGAGCGCGGCATCCGGCGCAACCCGCCATGTGCCGCGCTCAGTCACGATCCGATCCGGGCGCGGCCCTCGGGGCAACGGGCCAACGGGCCAACGGGCTTGAGATTGTCAGTAGTGGCTGTTCATGGCGGCACGGACCTCGGTGAGAGTGGCATCGGCCGTCGCTCTGGCGCGCTCGTTGCCCTCGCGCAGTGTCCGGCGGAGGAAGGTGCGGTCCTGCGCGTACTCGGTACGGCGGGCTCGCATCGGGGCCAGGTACTCGTTGACCGCCTCGGTCACGGTCCTCTTCAGCGCGGCGGCTCCCGCGGAGTCGATGTCGGCGGCCACCTGCTGGGGGGTGCGGTCCAGGCAGAGGGCCGCGAGCAGGAGCAGGGAGGACACCTCGGGGCGAGTGGCCGGGTCGTAGGTGATGTGCCGCTCCGAGTCGGTCTTGGCCCCCTTGATCAGGCGGGCGGTCTCGTCGGCATCGGCGGCCAGGGTGATGGCGTTGCCCCGGCTCTTGCTCATCTTGGTGCCGTCCGTGCCGAGCAGCAGTGGTGCGTTCGACAGCAGGGCGTCGGGCTGCGGGAATACGGCACTGCCGTTGCCGTAACGGTCGTTGAAGCGGCGGGCGATGGTGCGGGTGAGTTCGAGGTGGGGGAGCTGGTCCTGGCCGACCGGGACCAGGTTGGCCTTGCAGAAGAGAATGTCCGCGGCCTGGTGGACGGGGTAGGTGAACATCAAGCCGCTGACGGCGGACTGGCGCGAGTGGGCGATTTCGTCCTTGACCGTGGGGTTGCGGTTGAGTTCGGCGACGGAGACGAGGCTGAGGAAGGGCAGCATCAGCTGGTTGAGGGCCGGGACGGCGCTGTGCGTGAAGATCGTGCTGCGCGCCGGGTCCACGCCGATGGCGAGGTGGTCCAGTACCAGTTCCTCGACGTGCCCGGTCAGGTTGTCCGCTACATCGCGGTCGGTCAGGACCTGGTAATCCGCGATGATCACGAACAGCTCCACTCCGAGGTCCTGAAGACGTACCCGGTTGTGCAGCGTGCCGAAGTAGTGCCCCAGGTGCAGACGGCCGGTGGGGCGGTCGCCGGTCAGCACACGGAACTGTCCGGGTTCCTTGAGGACCAGCTCCTCCAACACCGCATTGCGGGCCTGCGCGGCAGACGTCCCGAGTGTGTCGGCGGAGGGATCCGAGGCGGCGGCGTCGGGGCCCGGGGTCTGGTGGATGGTGTTCACGAGGTCTCCTGGTGGGTCGGTCGTGCCGTCAGGACGGCACGAGCCCTGGTCCCAGGGGATGCAGAAGGGCCGTCCATCCGAACGGCCCGGTCATGCATGAGAGATGGCCGCTCCTACAAGGAGCGCCACCAGCTCAGACAGGACGAAACATGCATGCGCTCATCATAGTCGCATTCGCCGCCGAGGTGACGTGTCCCGGTCGTGCGCGGTCGCCCAGGGGCATGGTCATGGCCCTGGCCAGGCGGTGGTACGCGCAGTGGTGGAGTGGGCCACCGTCGCCCCGGCGGTGCGGATCGTGCCGGCGACGGCGGTCGCTCGTGCGCGGGTTGCCGCGTCGATACCCAGGTCGGCCACCCGGCCGAACAGGGCCTGCTGGTGACCCCGCCGACGACGAAGCAGTCGTCCGGAAGGCGCATTCGAGTCCACCGGGTGGGGAACCGATGGACCGATACGGCCCGGTCATCTCCGATCGGGCTGGACGCTGCGATCACGAGGAGTACCGCCATGCCCGAGATCCTGCTCATCGCCGGCGACGCCACCGAGGACCTGGAGTTCTTCTACCCGTACCAGCGGCTGCTGGAGGAGGGCTACGAGCCGCGGATCGCCGCCCCCTCCCGCAAGAAGCTGCAGTTCGTCGTGCACGACTTCGTCGACGACTTCGACACCTACGTCGAGCGCCAGGGCCACTCCTGGCCGGCCGATCTCGCGTTGTCCGAGGTCGAACCGGCGGAGTACGCGGCCCTTGTCCTCCCTGGTGGCCGGGCGCCCGAATACCTCCGGCAGGACCCCGACTTCCGCCGCGTCGTCACGCACTTCTTCGACGCGGACAAGCCGGTGGCGCACATCTGCCACGCGGCCATCGCGCTGGCCCCGCTCGGTGTGCTGAAGGGCCGCCGCACTTCCGCCTACCCCGCCTGTGCGCCGGAGGTGGCACTGGGCGGCGGGGTCTTCGTGGACGGCCCGGCGGTGGTGGACGGCAAGGTCGTTTCGGCCCGTGCCTGGAACGACCAGCCGGAGTGGATGCGGGCGTTCGTGGAGATCCTGCGGGAGTACGCACCGGTGGGGAAGCCCGCGCAGGGCTGAGCGTCGCGCGGTGTGGCCGCCGAGCACGTCGGCGGTCGGAGCGCCGCCGGGCGGGCCGGGGCGGAGCCGACCACGTTCCGGGACGGCTCCGCCGCCGCAGGCGTCTTGGGCTCGGCTCCGCTCGGCTTACGGCGCGGTGCCCCGCAGCGTGGCCGGGCCAACCGGTCGCGGCGAGCCCGTTCGTCCAGGCTCGGCGCGACCCGGCGACAGAGGAGGCCATGTGGACAGGGACAGACAGGGACAGGGACAAGGACGGGGCGAGGACAGGGACATGGACTTCTCGGTGGGGGAGGAGCAGTGGCGGGCTCGTTCGGGGACGTTGCGACAGGTCGTGCGCCAGGAGGTGGTGTCGCGGCAGCTGGTGACCCACTTGCCGGACCTGCCGCCCCGACGGGTGCTGGATGTGGGTTGCGGTCAGGGCACACAGGCTCTGGGCTTGGCCCGACGCGGACACCGGGTCACCGGACTGGACGCATCGCCCCAGCTGCTTGACGACTTTCGCGCCGCGTTGGCCGCGGAGCCGGTGGAGGTCCGCGACCGGGTACGGCTGGTCCAGGGCGACGCCGAGCGGCTGGCGGGGATGTTCGCGCCGTCGAGTTACGAAGTGGTGTTGTGTCAGGGCCTGTTGATGTATTTTCCGGATCCCGGTCCACTGCTGGACGCCGTCGGGCAGGTCCTGGCGCCGGGCGGAATCGTCTCCCTGCTCGTACGGAACGGCGATGCCCTTGCGATGCGCCCTGGGCTGCTGGGCGACTGGGACGACGTCGAGAGGGCCTTCGAGGGGGACTCCTATGTCAACCGGATCGGTGTGCGGGCCCGTGCCGATCGTCTGGAGGACCTTACGGCGGCATTGGCCCGGCGTGAGATGCGTGTGCGCCAGTGGTACGGGGTTCGGGTGTTCACCGACGCCGTCGCGTCGGATGCGGCACTGCCGGACGCGGAGACGCTCGGTGTCATTCTCCGCGCCGAGGAACGTGCCGGGCGCACCGACCCCTATCGGCGGGTGGCGGCCCTTCTCCATTTGATCGCTGAGCGCCGGTAGGAGAGGCTGACTCCGTGCCAGCACAGGTGCGTTGGTCGAGGAGCAGGGCAATGCTTCGCCGTGGTCGGCGCCTTGGTGCGGGCCCCCGCCTTCAACGCGCCGCCCTGCTCAGCCTTGGCTCTCGGGTGTCATCGGCCCTGGATTTCCCGCCGTGTTGGCCATCGCGTTCCGACGCGGGAACCTCCCCTTGCTGAAGTCCCGTTAGACCTAAGGGGATTGCACCGCCGGGGATTTGCCCCTTGATGTCGGAGCTGTCTAGCATCTGCGCTGTCATCAATGATGACAGCGCAGATGTCAGGGGGCGGTCGGGAAGTGGTCGGGAAGGTGTCGGGAGGGTGAGGGGACAGGTGGGGAGACGGCCGGTGCGACTGTCGCCGGAGGTGATCACCGATGCGGCGGTGCGGGTCGCGGCGCGCGCGGAGGCGGACGGGCTGACCGGACGGGCGCTGGGGGAGGAGCTGGGCGTGGACCGCTCGGCGGTGTGGCGGCATTTCGCCGACCGCGATGCGCTGCTGCTCGCGGTGGGGGACCGACTGCTGCGGATGGCGGTCGCGCAGGTCCCGGAAGGACTGGCGGCACGTGAGCGGTTGCAGTCACTGGCCCGCAGCGTGGTGGAGGTCTACGTCGCGCATCCCTTTGTGGGCGCCGCCGTCGCCTGCCGGGCCACACGGGGCCCGGGGGAGTTCGCCGCGGTCGAGATGATGCTCGCCGGACTGCAGGAAATCGGTCTGCGGGCGGAGGCCGTCGCCCGCTTCCAGCGGATGCTCGCCGACACGGTCCTCGCCTACGCCGGCATGCGTGCCGGGTACGCCGTACTGCCGCAGCACGTCAAGGACGGCGACGAGCAGGCACGGGCCGCCACCTACGCCCCCCTCTCGCCGGAGCGGTACCCGGCCCTCACCGCCCACGTTCCCTACCTCGCCAAGCAGGACGGCGACCGCGTCCTCGACGCACTGCTGGAAGCCTTCTGGCTCGCGGTCGAGGCCACCGCAGACCCCACGCGCCGGAACTCCGGGCGCTGATCGCGGGCACCTCGCATGGGGACCCGCCCGATTCCGGGTCCGCCGCGGTGAGTTCGCCATGCCCGACGTCACCCCACTCCGCAGGCCCTGACGGCTTGCGGCGAAGACCACCCGGACCGCCGGCCACGGCGTCCACACCAGTCCGCCCGCCCCGGGGCACCCGCCCAGTACGAGACGAGAGTGAGACCCCGCATGGCCTCCGTCCAGCATCTACAGGACCCTCCAGGGGACCGTGTTCCGCCCGCAGACCACGCCCCGGCCCCGACGCCCGAGACCGGCCGCCGGGCCTCGGCGAACCGGCTGATCGGCGTCGACCTGGCCCGCGGACTCGCGGTCTTCGGCATGTACGCCGCCCATGTCGGCCCCTCCCCGGACCAGGGCGGGGTGACCGGCTTCCTGATGGAACTGACCCATGGCAGGGCCTCGGCGCTCTTCGCCTTCCTGGCGGGCTTCGCCGTCGTCCTGATAACCGGGCGCAGCACGCCGAAGACCGGGCTCGCCGGCCGCCAGGCCATCGCCAAGGTGGTGATCCGGGCCGTGATACTGCTGGCGATGGGCACGGCACTGACGTCGACCGGCACGCCGGTCGACGTCATCCTGGCCTTCTACGGTGTCTACTTCCTGCTCGTGCTGCCGCTCTACCGCCTCCGTGCCAGGTCGCTGGCAGTGATCGCGGCGGGGACAGCCGTCGTCTTCCCCCAGCTGCTGTACATCGGGATGCAGGCGATCGGCGACGGTACGTACGACGACGGGAACCGCGGCCACGGTGGCGTCGACGGCATCATCTCCCTTCTCTTCTCCGGCAGTTACCCGGCCCTCACATGGGTCCCCTTCGTCATCGCCGGCATGGCCGTCGCCCGCCTCGACCTGGCCTCCGCAGCGGTCCGCATACGGCTCGCGGTCTCCGGTGCCTCTCTCGCCGTCGCGGGCTACGGATGTTCCTGGCTGGCGCTGCACCTCGTCCCCGGTGCTCTCGACGCCCTCGTCCAGGCGGCCGGACCGGACGTGGCGAGCGCGTGGTGGTCCGACATCGCCGGGTACCCGACGTACGACACCCCCGCCTGGATGCTGGTGGCTTCGCCGCACAGTGAGACCACCCTGTCCCTCGTGGGCAACGCCGGCGTGGCGATGGCCGTCCTGGCCACCTGCCTCATCGCCGTGGACGCCGTCCCGCGCCTGCGTGCGCTGGCCCGGCCGGTCATAGCGGTCGGGTCCATGTCGCTGACGGCGTATGTCCTCCACATCGCCGGCATCTGGCTCCTGGGCATCGAGGAACTGCCTGGGTCGCCACTGCCCGTCCTGTTCGGCTTCATGGGCGCCGTCATGGTGTTCGCCACCGTCTGGTCGCGGTTCTTCCGCCGCGGCCCGCTCGAACAGCTCATGGCCAAGGCAACCGGCATCGCCCGGCACGTCAGGTAGCCCTGCGCACAGCCCGGACGGGCTTCGCGATCGCCGCCCACTCACGACCGCCGCCCACTCACGACCGCCGGCGTCATCTGCCGTACAGCGAACGCCAAGTGCGTGTGCATCACGAACGCGCAGTGTTTACCAGTGCGGTAGTGCCGTACTCAGCCATGGTCCAAGTATGTATGGTGATGGGCATGCAGTTGAGGTACAGCTTTCGCCTGTACCCGAACGGGCCTCAGCGCGCCGCGCTGGCAAGGGCGTTCGGGTGTGCTCGGGTGGTCTACAACGACGCGTTGCGCGTTCGCGAGACCGCCCGCGCCAATGGCGAGATGTTCTCGAAGACTGGGGACCTCTCCAAGCTGCTGATCACCGAGGCCAAGAAGACCCAGGAACGGGCATGGCTCGGCGACGTGTCGGCTGTGGTGCTGCAACAGTCCCTGCGGGACCTGGATGTCGCGTACCGGAACTTCTTCGACGGCCTGAAGGGAAAACGCCCCCGCGTGGGGGCACCCCGCTTCAAGTCCCGCAAGGACCGGCGCCAGGCCGTACGGTTCACCGCGAACGCACGATGGAAGATCACCACTGGCGGGGACCTTTCCCTGCCGAAGATCGGCGACGTGCGCGTCAAGTGGTCACGCGACCTTCCCTCCACTCCGTCCACGGTGACCGTGATCAAGGACGCCGCCGGTAGGTACTTCGCGTCGTTCGTGGTCGAGACCGAGCCCGAGACGTTGCCCGAGACTGAATTCGTGGTCGGCATCGACCTGGGTCTAGGGCACTTCGCCGTCCTCTCCGACGGTACGAAGATCGACGCCCCGCGCTTCCTGCGCCGAGCCGAGAAGAAGCTCAAGAAGGCGCAGCAGGTTTTGAGCCGGAAGGCGAAGGGGTCGAACAACCGGGACAAGGCCAGGGTTCGCGTCGCACGGGCACACGCCCGTGTTGCGGACGCACGGCGGGACTTCCACCACCAGTTTTCCACCACGCTGATACGCGATAACCAAGCGGTCGCGGTGGAAGATCTGGCGGTCAAGGGACTCGCCCGCACCAAGCTGGCCAAGTCCGTCCACGACGCCGGGTGGTCCGCGTTCGTCACGATGCTGGAGTACAAGGCCGCCAAGTTCGGCCGCACCTTCCGCCGAATCGGACGTTTCGAACCCACCTCTCAGGTCTGCTCGGCCTGCGGCGTCAAGGACGGCCCCAAACCCCTCCACGTTCGTGTGTGGGAGTGCGGGGCGTGCGGGACCATCCTCGATCGAGACATCAACGCGGCGGTCAACGTCGCCAAGACGGCCGGACTAGCCGTTTCAGCCTGTGGAGCGCAGGTAAGACCGGAACCTCTGGTCCCGGCACAGCGCGGTGAAGCAGGAACCCACCGAGACGGTTAGCCGACCGTGGTAGGAATCCCCGCCATTTAGGACGGGGAGCGGAAGTCAAAGCAAGGGGAGTGACGCGGTGCCGGGAGTGGCGGACGCGGCCAGCCAGCTGGGGACGGTGATGTTCAGGTCGGTCCACCGGTTGACCAACAAGGGCCGGCGCTACGAGTGGCAGGTGCCCACCGGGCTCACCGCTTCGACCTGACCGCAAGCGGGCGTTGGGTTGTTGTCCGGTCGGCGTCCGTCGGCCGGGCGGGGGTCCAAGTTCCGCTACGCGCAGGGGTGTCTGTGCGCTGTTCGGACGGTGCCACCTGAGAGGTCACTGGCAACCTGACGGCACCACAGTCATCCGCAGGACGCTTGCCCTCACGGGGCGGTCGGCGGCGGCCGGTATCGTCAGTAGACGTCGCGGACGTAGCGTTTGTCCGTGGAGAGGCGCCTGACGTAGGCGGTGGCCTCGTCGGTGTCCATGCCGCCGTGGGTGGCGGCGATCTCCCTGAGTGCCTGGTCGACGTCCTGAGCCATGCGTCCGGCGTCTCCGCAGACGTAGAAGTGGGCGCCGTCCTGGAGCCACTGCCACAGGCGGGCACCCTTTTCACGCATCCGGTCCTGGACGTAGACCTTGTTGCGCTGGTCGCGGGAGAAGGCGAGGTCGAGGCGGTCGAGGTGGCCGGATGCCTGGTACGCCTCCAGGTCCTCGCGGTAGTAGAAGTCGGTGGCCTGGCGCTGTTCGCCGAAGAAGAGCCAGTTGGGGCCGGTGTGGCCGCGGGCCTGGCGGTCTTCGAGGAAGCCGACGAAGGGGGCCACGCCCGTGCCGGGGCCGACCATGATCATGGGGGTGGCGGGGTCGGCGGGCGGGCGGAAGTGCGGTGAGCGTTGCACGAAGACCCGTACCGGGCCGTCGTCCGCACAGTCGGCGAGGTAGGTCGAGCAGGTGCCCTTGCGGTGGCGGCCGAGGTCGTTGGTGTAGCGGACGACGGAGACGGTGAGGCGGACCTCGCTGGGGTGCGCGAGTGGGCTGGAGGAGATGGAGTACAGGCGGGGCTGGAGGCGCTTGAGTACGGCGGTCCATTCCGCGGCGGACGCGCGGACCGGGAACTCGGCGACGACATCGGCGGCCTGGCGGCCCCAACTCCACTTCGCCAGCGCGTCCTTGTTGTCGGGCCGCAGCAGTCGCCTCAGGTCCTGGCTCCCGGTGCGGTCCGCCACGAACCTGAGCAGGTCGGTGGTCAGGCGGGTGATGTCCAGTCGGGTGCGCAGGGCGTCTTCGAAGGAGTTGGGTGCGCCGTCGCCGATGTCGACGGGTTCGTCGGGGTCCAGTCCGGTGAGGGCGAGCCATTCGGCGACGAGACCGGCGCCGTTGACCGGCCATACGCCGAGGGCGTCACCGGCGTCGTAGGCGAGTTCGCCGTCGCGGGTGTCGAAGGCGAACTGCCGTACCTCCTTCTCGGAACCCGGCAGGCTCAGCAGCCGATTGCCGACGAGGAGGGTGGCGAACGGCGATGCCTTGGTGTGGCCGGCCGGTGCGGAAGCCGGTGGCGGGGAGGCGGTGGCGGGCGTGGCCGCGACGGCTGAGGTGGCGGCGGGGGCGGGTGCGGTCGTCGCGATCCCGCCCGTGGCGGTGGGTTGGCCGTCTTCGGGGGTGGCCAGGGCGGTGACCACCTGGCCCAGCCACCGCTCGGCGGTCTCCTCGAAGTCGGGCTCGCAGTCGGTGCGGGCGACGAGCCGGGTGGCTCCGAGTGCGTCCAACCGTTCGTCGAGCCGGCGGCCGTGGCCGCAGAAGTCGTCGTAGTGGGAGTCGCCGAAGGCGAGGACCGCGTACCGGATTCCCTCCAGCGGCTCGGTGTCCGGGGCGGACAGCGCCTGCCAGAAGTCGGCGCCGTTGTCCGGGGCGTCACCGTCGCCGAAGGTGCTGGTGACGATCAGCAGGTCGGTGTCGGCGGCGAGTTGGGCGGGCGCGACGTCGGTCATGGGCAGGAGTTCGGGGGTGCGACCCGCCTCGGCGAGGTGTGCGGCGGCCGTCGTGGCGAAATCCTCGGCGTTACCGGTCTGCGACGCCCACAGGATGACCAGGCGACGGACCGGTACCGCCGGGTCGGCTTCCGGCGCGGTGGGCTGCGCGGGCACGGGGGCGGGTGCGGTGGTGGCGGGCGCCGCGGTGCGGGAGAACATGCCGGCGAGGACGCCGTCCACCCACAGTGCCCGTTCGGGGGCGATGGGCGCGTCGGGCGGCAGTACGGGGACACGTCCGTCGGGCGGGGTCAGGGCGAGACCGGAGAGATAGCCGGAGAGGTAGCGGCGCTCCGGCTCCGCCAGTGGTGCGGGGGCGAGGTCGCCGATGCCGAACAGTGCGGCGAGCGCGGGGACGGCGGAGTCCGGCCGGGCGGTTGCGCCGGCCGCGGTCGGTACGGGGTTCATGGGCTCTCCCCGGTGGGCGGTGTCCGCCGGGGCGGGCTCGGGCCGGGTGTTCGGGCGGGCCTCCGGGACAGGGACGGCCGTCTTGGTGAGGGTGACGGCGCAGACCTTGAACTCGGGCTGGAAGGAGATCGGATCGACGGCGTCGTTGGTGACGGCGTTGATGCTGAGATATTCGCCGAACAGGTCGTTCCAGTGGAAGGGGGCGAAGCACGTGCCGGGCCGGACCCGGTCGGTGACCACGGCGGGAAGTACGGCTCGCCCGCGGCGCGAGGCGATCTCCACGTGGTCGCCCTCCGCGATCCCCAGTGCGTCGGCGTCCTCGGGATGGACTTCCACGAACGGACCGGGGTTGAGTCGGGCGAGTTTGGCGACCTTGCCGGTCTTGGTCATGGTGTGCCACTGGTGCTGCAGGCGACCCGTGTTGAGCACGAACGGGTAGTCGTCGTCGGGGAGTTCGGCCGGCGGCAGGTGCGGACGTGCGTAGAACCGGGCGCGTCCGCTCGGGGTCGGGAAGGCCAGGCGAGGGCGTGTGCCGTCCTCGCGTTCCAGCAGTGGCTGGCTGACGCCGTCGTTGAGGTAGCGGATCGGGTTGCGGTCCGGTCCGCCGGCGTCCGGTGCCGGCCACTGGACCGGCGTGGCGCGCAGCCGCTCGTAGCTCACCCCGCGCAGATCCCAGCCGGTCCGGGGATTCCACGCCTGCTTGAGTTCCTCGAACACCTCCTCCGCGGAGGCGTAGCCGAACGCGTCCGCGAAGCCCATCTCGCAGGCCACCCGGGCGATCAACTGCCAGTCGGGAAGCGCCTGTCCGGGCGGGTCGACGACCCCTTGTACGAGGGTGAGGTTGCGCTCGGAGTTGACCATCACGCCGTCGGACTCCGCCCACAGCGTCGCGGGCAGCACGACATCGGCGTACGCATTGGTCTCGGTGTCGGCGAAGACGTCCTGCGTGATGACGAGTTCGGCGGCCTCCAGACCGGCGATGACGGTCTTGCGGTTGGCGACCGAAGCGACCGGGTTGGTGCAGATGATCCAGCACGCCTTGATGTCGCCGGCGGCCAGCTGCTCGAACGTCTCGACGGTGCCGCGCCCGACCTCGGTACGCAGGGAGCCCTCGGGGATCCGCCACAGTCGCTCGACGAAGGCACGCTCGGCGTCGACGAGCACGGAGCGCTGACCGGGCAGCCCCGGTCCCATGTACCCCATCTCGCGGCCGCCCATGGCGTTGGGCTGGCCGGTCAGCGAGAACGGACCGGACCCCGGACGGCAGATGGCGCCGGTCGCGAGGTGCAGGTTGACCAGGGCGTTGGTGTTCCAGGTGCCGTGCGTGGACTGGTTCAGGCCCATGGTCCAGCAGCTCATCCAGTCACCG
The DNA here is from genome assembly GCF_050054615.1 of Streptomyces sp. YGL11-2. Lineage (NCBI taxonomy): Bacteria > Bacillati > Actinomycetota > Actinomycetes > Kitasatosporales > Streptomycetaceae > Streptomyces > Streptomyces sp. YGL11-2. The sequence continues at coordinate 33,785 of NZ_JBNHIN010000027.1, read as the reverse complement.
GCCGCGCCGATCCACCGCGCGGCCTGCCGGATGTCGTCCTCGGTCAGCCCGGTGATCTCCGCGACCCGGTCGGGCGGGTAGTCCGCAAGGAAGGCGGGCATCTCCCCCCAGCCCTCGGTGAACTCGGCGACGAACTCCTCGTCGGTGTGGCCGTTCGCGACCAGCAGATGCAGCAGGCCGTTCAGCAGGGCGAGGTCGGTGCCGGGCCTGATCTGCAGGAAGAGATCGGCCTTGTCGGCGGTGGCGTTGCGGCGCGGGTCGACGACGATCAGTTTGGCGCCGGCCTTGACCCGGTCCATCATGCGCAGGAAGAGGATCGGGTGGCAGTCGGCCATGTTGGCGCCGATCACGAAGAACACGTCCGCGCTGTCGAAGTCCTGGTACGAGCCGGGCGGGCCGTCCGCGCCCAGCGACAGCTTGTAACCGGATCCGGCGGAGGCCATGCACAGCCGTGAGTTGGACTCGATCTGGTTGGTGCGCACGAAGCCCTTGGCCAGCTTGTTCGCCAGGTACTGCGCCTCCAGGGACATCTGCCCGGACACGTAGAAGGACAACGCGTCCGGCCCGTGCGCGTCCAGGATGGCCCGCAGTCGCCCGGCGACCGCCGTGATGGCCTCGTCCACATCCGTCTCGACCGTCTCGGCGCCACGCTCGGCACGTACCAGTGCCTTCTCCGCACGGCCGGCCGCGGCCATCATGTCCGCGCTGGTCGCCCCCTTCGTGCACAGCCGGCCGAAGTTGGTGGGGTGTGCCTTGTCCCCGGACGCCTTCGCCACGCGGCGGCGGCCGTCAGCGGGGTCCCGTGCCACGTCCAGCACGATCCCGCAGCCCACCCCGCAGTACGAGCAGACCGTGCGGACACCGCCGCCCTTCGAGCCAGATGCCACCGAAACCCCACCCCGTGGTGCGTGCGCCTTGCCGAACCGGACCGTCCCGCAGGTGGCGGGCAGCCCTCTGCCCAGCACCGTAGAAAGACCGAATTTCCGGCCCGTCACACGACAGGAGCATCCGGAGTTACGCCTCACGCACACGTCGCACCCGTGCCATGTGAGGCGAGCGCGCCCACCTGCCGCGGCGGCCCGCACCGGCGCACGACCAGGGACGACGCGAGGACGGCTGCGGCCACGCCCACGCCTGCGACTACGTCCTGCTACGGCCGGAACCGCTCAGTAGTCGGGCGAGCCGTGTCGCCGGAGCACCGATGGCACCCGCCCGCCGGGCCCGGAGCCGGCGCATCAGGCGAGGTCGAGGAGCTGCTCGTAGAACCCGCCGAAGCCCCCTTCCCGGTCGACCAGATGGAGTTCGAGGATCCAGTGGCAGGTCCGGCCCGCTCGGTCGGTGCGGCGCAACGGGGTGTTGTTCTCCGGGGTGATGTAGGAATCGGCCTTGGCGCCGTCGTTCGTCTCGTGCGGGAACTCGCCGACCAGATGGCCGGCATGCCAGATGCCGATGGCCCAACCGGCCGCCATGGCAAGGCGCTCGACCTCGGCGTACAGCTGACGGCCGGTGATGTCCGGGTGTGCGGCGAAGAAGGCGCGGCCGGCGTCGAAGATGCCCGGCAGGTCCCGGCGGAGACGGTGCTTGTGCGGATCGTCCCCGAAGACGTACGTGCGGCCGAAGTCCGCCTCATACTCTTCGAAGATCGGCCCGAAGTCGGCGAAGGCGATGTCGTCGGGCTCGATGACCCGGTCCGGCGGATTGTCCCGGTACGGCGCGAGGGTGTTGGGCCCGGAGCGGATGATCCGCTTGTGCCAGTGCTTGGTGGTGCCGAACATCTCGTTGGCCAGATCGCGGATCAGGTCGCTGACCTCGCGTTCACCCCGGCCGGGCGCCACCAACTCACGCCTCTCCACCTCGTGGAACAGTGCGACGGCCTTCTCCTGAGCTGCAATCAGCCCCTCGACCCGCCGGGTCTCCTGCACATCCACTGTCTCGTCGGTCACGAGGACTCCTGGGCGTTGTCGGGTGTTGCCGGGTGTTGCGCCAGTCTCGATCGATCATCGTATCGGCGCGTCCACCGAGGCAAGAGCACTCATGCCGGATGCACACCCAGGCCATGAGCATCCGGCACTTCTGAGGGCTGCCCCTCCTCGAACAGGGGCCCTCACTCGGCGAGTTCGCCGATCACCACACACTCCCGCGAAGGACGCCCGGGCGATGGCGACGATGCACTGGTGGGGGAGCGGTAGACGGTCGGCAAGGTTCCAGAAAGTCGCCGCCGTTGCGGATCCGCTGAGGAGGCAGCCCCTTGCCGGCCGCAGTCGACGGGCCGGTGCCTCCCCAGCGGCTGCCTGAGCCGTACCGGGATGGGATGAGCGGAGTCTGCGGAACTCCGTCGCCGATCAGTCGCCGGCGCCGCCTGTGGCGGTCATGACGAGCACCAGCTTGCCCGCCGTTCGGTTCGTCTCGCCGAGCTCGTGCGCCTTCGCGGCCTGCGCCATCGGGAACGTACCCGCGACCTCCGCGCGGAGCGCGCCCACCTCCGCAAGCTCGGCGATCGCCGTCATCCCCGCGTGATCGGCCTCGACGAGCAGCAGTTCCGTACGCACTCCGAGCCGGTCCGCCTCTTCGGCCAGCCCCTGCGCCGCGAAGGGCAGGATCGAGACCAGCAGGCCGCCACGGCGCAGCGTGCGCAGTGAACGCAACTGGTACTCGCCACCGATGGTGTCCAGGACGACGTCGACATCGTGGACGGCCTCGGCGAAGTCGGACCGCTGGTAGTCGACCACTTCGTCGGCACCGAGGCCGCGCACGAACGCGTGCTTGGCCGCGCTGGCCGTAGCGATCACATACGCGCCGCGCGCCTTGGCGATCTGCACCGCGAGGTGGCCCACACCCCCGGCCGCGGCGTGGATCAGCACACGGTCCCCGGCCCGTACCGCGGCAGTGTCGACAAGTGCCTGCCAGGCGGTCAGGGCGGCGAGCGGGAGTGCCCCCGCCTGGACGTGGTCGATCACCGTGGGCTTGTGGGCGAAGGCGCGGGCGGGCCCGGTGGCGTACTCGGCGTGGGAGCCCACACCGTGCGGATAGGGCAGCATCCCGAAGACCTCGTCGCCCGGCTTGAACAGGGTGACTCCCGTTCCGACCGCCTCCACCACTCCGGAGACGTCCCACCCCAGGACGAACGGCGGCTCACCGAGGAAGACGCCGAGTTCCCGGTGCTTCCAGTCGGTGGGGTTGACTCCTGCCGCGTGGACCCTGATGAGTACCTCGCTCAGACCGGGTTCCGGGCGCGTCACCTCCACTTCCTTCAGTACCTCGGGCCCGCCGAGGACGTCCTGGCTCATCGCCCGCATCGTGTCGTTCCCGGTCGCCGTGTCGTGCCCGGTCGCGGCGTGCTCGGTGGTGGTCTTTTCCCTGGTCTCTGCACTCATGCGGTCCACACTGCCGCCGCGTGACGGCACGGGCAATGGCATGATGGTCACTATTCGATAGGATCCTGCCAATCAGGCGGCGGGGAGAACCGATGGGAAGGACCGGTCGTGTCATGGACCAGATAACGCGGCCGGAATCGCCGCACCGCATCGCCGTCCTCGCACTCGACGGGGTGTACCCGTTCGAACTCGGCATCCCCAACCGGGTCTTCGGCAGTGTGCACGGCCGCTACGAGCTGCTCACCTGTACCGCCGACGGCCGCCCGGTGCGCACCGACGCCGACTTCGAGATCGCCGTCGAGCACGGTCCCGAGGTGCTGCGCACCGCCGACACCGTGGTGATCCCGCCGTTCGACCTGGCCCTGGCCACCGCCGAACTCCCTGAACTCGTTGCCCAGGCCCTCGCCATGATCCGCCCCGGCGCCCGGCTCATCTCCATCTGTACCGGTGCCTTCGTCCTCGCGGCAGCCGGACTGCTCGACGGCCGCCCCGCCACCACGCACTGGGCGCTCGCCGAGCGCTTCCGGCAGCTGTTCCCACAGGTTCGGCTCAACCCCGAGGTGCTCTTCATCGACGACGGCGACATCCTCACCTCGGCCGGCGCAGCCTCGGGCGTCGATGTGTGCCTGCACGTGGTGCGCACCGACCACGGAAGCCAGGTGGCCAACCATGTCGCCCGCATGTGCGTGGTTCCGCCGTGGCGGGAAGGCGGCCAGGCGCAGTACATCGAACACCCCGTGCCCGAACCCACCGCCGCCACAACGGCCGCCACCAGGCAATGGGCCCTGGAGCAGCTGCACTTGCCACTGACCCTGTCCGACCTCGCAGGCCACGCGCAGATGAGCGTACGGACCTTCGCGCGACGCTTCCAGGACGAGGTCGGGACCAGTCCGGGACGGTGGCTCATCCAGCAGCGCATCTCCCAAGCACGCCAACTCCTCGAAACCAGCGACCTGTCCGTGGACCGCATCGCCGGCCAGGTCGGCTTCGCGACCGCCACCTCCCTCCGCCAGCACCTCCACGCCGCCATCGGCGTACCCCCACTCACCTACCGGCGCACCTTCCATGCCACCCGCAAGGCCGAACCCGCCACCGGGTGAACGTTCGCGGTCCTTGTGACGGGGCCGCAGGCTGGTCCTCGTCCGCGTATGCGGTGGTGTTCCCGGGACGGCTCGTGCGAGGAGGTCCTTGATCCAGATCACTGCGGCACATTGGTACGACCTGGAGGGGGAATGCTCCCGGCTGTCGTGCCCGGAGCGGGAGAGTAGGTTCGTGATCATGCAAGCAGTTGTGATCGACGGCAGGGGCGCGTTCCGGCTTGAACGGCGCGCTGATCCGGTGGCTGGGCCCGGCCTGGTGGCAGTGCGGGTCCGCGCCGCAGGGCTCAACGCGGCCGACCTTCAGCAGGCCCGGGGTGACTACCCGGCGCCATCAGGCTGGCCGGCCGACATCCCCGGGCTGGAAATCGCCGGTGAGGTCGAACAGGTCGGCGCGGGGGTCACGGGAGTGGGCGTCGGTGACCGGGTCATGGCCCTCGTGGGTGGCGGTGGCCACGCCGAGCGGATCGTGGTGCCCGCCGACTTGCTGCTTCCGATACCCGCGGGGTTGTCCTGGCGGGAGGCAGCAGGTTTCCCCGAGGCGTTCAGTACTGCCTGGGACGCACTGGTCATCCAAGCCGGTGTTTGCGCGGGCGATCGGGTTCTGGTCACCGGAGCTGCGGGCGGGGTCGGTACGGCCATGGTGCAGGTGGCCGCCGTTTCCGGCGCCCACGTCGTGGCAAGCGTGCGCCGGACCGAACTGCACGACCGAATGAAGGAACTTGCCCCCGTCGGCAGCAGCGTAGAGGTGGTGGTCCCCGGTCAGGAGAGCGGACGGGCGCCGTACGACGTCGTCGTCGAGCTGGTCGGCGGGGAGGACTGCCTGCGGCGGGTTGAACTGCTGCGTACTCGGGGGAGGATCCTCGTTGTGGGGGTCCAGGGCGGGACGGTGGCCCCCTTGCGCATGTTTGACCTGATGCTTGCGCGCGCCCAGCTGATCGGCACCACCATTCGAGGCCGCTCCCACGCAGAGAAATCGCTCCTCGCGGCCACGGTGCGCACCAGTGTCGTCCCACTGCTGGCCGACGGCAGGCTGCGGGTACCTGTCGACGCGGCCTTCCCACTGGACCGTTACGCCGACGCCTACGCCCGGCTGGCTGGTCCGGGGAAGTTCGGCAAGGTCGTCATGCTGCCCTGATGGCACCACACCAGGTGGTTGACGGGCTCGGTCCCACGACGAACGCTCAGTTCCACGACGAACCGAATCCGGCCGAGCACCTGCAGAGCACGGGCGAAAAGCGCCGTGGCCATGCCGGCTGGCCGTGTGTGGCGAATCGGCGGCGCACCGGCCGGGATCGGCGTCAGGTGACGTCGACCCCGCATCACGCTTCGCGCCGATGACCTGTCAGGTTCTGCGCAGGACAGCACTGTTCCACGGCCCACGCGGAGCGCGTGCCGTCGGAGTTCGCGTGAGGGGCAGTCGGACCACCGGACGAGCCGGAACAACACCCCGGGCCCCCACGAAGCGGTGCCCGGGGTGTTGGCTGCTGGCGTGGTCGGCACCGGCGGCCACGGCCGTCCTGTCAGTGGAGCTGGCCGACCTGGTAGTCGCCGGCAGGCTGTTGGGTGATGACGTTCCCGCGGTTGAAGGCGTTGATGATGGCGATCTGGGCGACCAGGGCGGCGAGTTGGTCCTCGTCGTAGTGCTTGGCGGCGTTCGCCCACACCTCGTCCGGTACGCCGCCGGCCGCGTCCGCGATGCGGGTGCCCTGCTCCGCCAGCTCCAGTGCGGCGCGCTCGGCGTCGGTGAAGACCGTGGCCTCGCGCCAGGCTGCGACCAGGTTGAGGCGCAACGAGGTCTCCCCCGCCGCGGCGGCTTCCTTGGTGTGCATGTCGATGCATCCGGCGCAGCCGTTGATCTGGCTGGCGCGGAGCATCACCAGTTCGCGTGTCGCGGCCGGCAGCGTCGAGTCCGCGAGCGCCTTGTGCGCCGCGATGATGTGCTTCATGGCCTTGGCCGCGGCCGGGCTGGTCATGAGGTTCAGCCGAGCTTCCATGGTGCGCTCCTGTGTCGTTGTTGGTGGTGACACCGTCTTGGACGAAACAGCTCCCGCACGTTGTGACACGAACCAATGTGACCTGCGTCTCGCCACCCTGCACCGCTGCAGGGGCCACCCGCGGGGTCGTTCGGATCCGGTGCCGGGAGAGATGGTCCCCGGCACCGGGCATCCCCAGTCACTCCGTGTTCGGCGGCGTGCGGTGGGGCGGCGGACGGGAAGCCGGATCCGTTGTTAACGGCCAGTCAGCAATGAGTCTGTTCCGACACCCTTCCTTCACCACATCTCCCCAGGCATTTGCCGGTCGTTTTACCAGGTCAGGGGCAGACTGGTCCGAATGATGTTGCGGAACTGGGGCATCCAGCTACGCAACGGGCAATACCGGTACTTTCACTATCGCAGTGGGTGACTTGTGGCTGAAGTGGCTCTGTTCCTCCGGGAGTACGCGAGGACGCGTCAGGACGTGGGGGCGATCGCCCCGAGCAGCGCCCGGCTCAGCAGAGCCCTTACCCGATATCTGATCCCCAGCCCGGGTCGCCCCCGCGCGGTACTTGAGGTAGGTCCGGGCACGGGAGCGGTGACCAGGCACATCGCCGGTTCACTCGACCGGCTGGACACCCTGGACCTGATCGAGGCCAATCCGCGCTTCGCCGACCTGCTGCGGCAGACATATGCCGGTGATCCCAGGCTCCGGATCCGCACGGGCCTTGTGCAGGAACACGAACTCGGCTCCTACGACACGATCGTGTGCGGCCTGCCGTTCGCCAACTTCGAGGCCCGGACCACGCAGGAGATCTTCGACCGGCTGCTCGGGGCGCTACGGCCCGGCGGCACGCTGTCGTTCTTCGGCTATGTGGGAGGCGAGACGATGCGCCGGACGTTCGCCGACGCGGCGGAACGCGAGCGCACCTTCGCCGGTCTGGGCGTACTGCGCCGCATCCTGCGCCGTCACACCTTCCGTACGGAGACGGTGCTGGGGAACCTGCCGCCGGCCCGGGTCCACCATCTGGTGCCGGTGAGCCCACCGGTTCACCCCGAACGGGAACGGGCCTGTGACTGCCGAGGGGCGTCCTCCTGACTGGTCCGGCGTAGCGCGACCATCCACCACCGAGACCTGCTCGGGCCGGGCGTGTCCGGTGGGTGGTTGCGTGTCTCGGTGGGCACGCCGTCCAGCAGACCGGTGAGATCTCGCCTTGTCTGTTGGGTCCGTCGTCGCAGGTCGACCCGGCGGGGGCCGTAATGCCACCGCCGGGCGCATCGTAGCCCCCGGCCTACGCCGCGTTGGCGGCGTCAACGAATTGTGCGACGACGGGGTCGAGTTGATGAATCGTCATGGGAGCCTCCGGCGACTGTGGCGCGATGGGGGGCTGTTGTTCCTCCCCGAGCCATAGGTCGACAGAACCGACAGAACCCCTCAAGGGCGCAGATACGTCCAACGGTCGCCGAGTGCCCCAGGCTCAACTTCACGTGTCCGGTCGGCGCACGCCTCCACACGGACCAGGCGACCCTGCAGGGGCTGCATCGGCCTCTACGCCGCCACTCGTAGCAGCAGCTTGCCGGTGGTGGTCCGGCTGCCCAGGAGCCGGTGGGCCTCGGCGGCTTCGGCGAGGGGGAATTCGGCGGTGACGGGGAGTTCCACGGTGCCGTCGGCGACCGTACGGAAGGCTCGCTCGGCCAGTTCCCGCAGCGCCTCCGGGGCGGTGTGCGCCAGGGAGAGGATGGAGAAGCCCGCGACGGAGTGGCCTGTCGGGTAGAGCTCGGACTGGCCCACCTGCCACGGTTCGGCCGAGGAGGCGTTACCGAAGGAGACCAGCCGGCCGAAGACGGCCAGCGAGTCCAGGCCACGGCGGAAGGTGTCGCCGCCGACCGGGTCGAGGACGAGGTCGACGCCCCGGCCTGCCGTGGCCCGGCGCACCTCGTCGGTGAAGTCGTCTGCGCAGAAGACCTCGTCGTAGCCGTACTTGAGGGCATGACCGGCTTTCGACGGCCGGGAGACGACCCCGTACACCGCGCCCGCTCCGGCTGCCTTTGCCAACTGCCCGACGACCGTGCCGATTCCCCCCGCCGCTCCCTGGACGAGTACGCTCTCCCGCTCGCGCAGCCGTCCCACCTCGTGAAGCAGTGCATGGGCCGTCGGTAGCACGGTGGGCAGAGTGGCGGCGGTGCGCAGGTCCAGGCCGTCCTCTATGGGGAACACGGTCGCGGTGTCGGCGACCACGACTTCCGCGTACGCCCCGCCCGGCGTCAGAGCGGCCACCTCCTGGCCGGGATGGAACGCCGCCACCCCCTCGCCCACGGCGCGGATCCGGCCGGACACCTCCAGGCCCGGCACGAACGGCAGCGCGGGCACACGGTAGCCCTCGGCCCGCGCCTTGAGATCGGCGAAGTTCACCCCGGCGAAGGCGACATCGATACTCACCTGCCCCGGGCCGGGCTCGGGTACCTCAACTTCCACGGCCGAAAGGACCTCCGGGCCGCCATACCGCTCAAACCGCACCACACGCATACGGACACACCTCACCGAGCCGAGTGTTCAACGGACATCGAACATCCGGAGTGTATGATGTTCATCGAACACCAGGCAAGGGGGAATGACATGGCAGACCGAACCACCCGAACCGCCGGCCACCGGGCCGCCCCCGCGCACACCCACCCCGACGACGTCCCGTTGCAGACCGCGCTGGCCGCGCTGGCCGACCCGGTCCGACTCCGACTGGTCCGTGAGCTTGCCGGCAGCGACGACTGGACCCGCGCATGCGGCAGCTTCGACGTACCGGTGCAGAAGGCCGCACTGAGTCACCACTTCTCCGTGCTGCGCCAGGCAGGCATCGTCGAGCAGCGCGACATGGGCCCGAAGCGGGTCAACCGACTGCGCCGTGAGGAGTTCGACGCCCGCTTCCCTGGGCTCCTCGACCTGGTCCTGCGCCGGGACCCGCTCGATCGCTGAGCCCTCCGAGCGAACGGTGAGCTGTCCGCCCGGCCGGTGAACCACCGGAGGGGCTCCGCCGGAACGGCGACCGGACAGGGATGACTGTGCTGCTTGCCGCCTCGCGCGTCTCCTCGCGGGTGGCGGCCTTCACCCTGGGCTGGGGGGATCCAACCTGCCTCGATTCTCCGCCTGTTGAGGTCATTTCGCGATCCTCGCCACCCCCGGCATGCCCTCTCCCGGACGTGTCTGCAGTCATCCGTCGCCGCACGCGGCGGCTCCGCCTCCCCGCGCGGGGCGAGGCGTAAAGCGTTTGACGCGGGCGGCGTTGGGGGATCGGATGGCGCTCCATGAGCACAAGGCCGATGCATCCCGGACCGTACCCCATCGACGATGACGTGGTGCGACGGTTGATCGCTGGGCGGTTTCCGCAGTGGGCGGGGCTGGCGGTGGAGCGCGTTACGTCCGGTGGCACGGTCAACGCCGTGTATCGGCTGGGCGAGGGCATGGTTGTACGGTTGCCGCTGGGCGAGGGCGGAGCCCAGGACGTGGTGCGGGAGCGGGAGTGGCTACCCCGACTGGCGGGCCGGTTGCCCGTGCCCGTTCCAGAGGTGCTCGGGGCGGGGGAGCCGGCGGAGGGGTACCCGTGGCCGTGGGCGGTGTATCGGTGGCTGGTGGGGGAGACCCCTGTGGAAGGGGAGTTGGGCGAACCTGTGCTGCTGGCGCAGGACTTGGCCGGTTTCGTGGCGGCGATGCGGTGCGTCACCCTGCCCGGGGCGCCGCGGGCCCACCGCGGTGGGCCTCTTGCCTCTCTGGACGCGTCGACGCGGGCGGCCATCGAGGAACTGCGTGGGATTCCGCAGGAGGGTGTCGACTGCGATGCCGCGGTGGCCGTATGGGAGGAGGGGCTGCGGGCCCCGGGGTGGGACGGGCCGCCGGTGTGGCTGCACGCTGATGTGATGCCGGGAAATCTCCTGGTGGAGGGTGGCAGGTTGGCCTCGGTGATCGATTTCGGGTGCATGGGAGTGGGCGATCCGGCGTGTGACCTGTTCCCGGCATGGAATCTGCTGCCGGCCGATGCGCGGGAGGTCTTCCGTGAGGCGCTCGGCGTGGACGACGCGGCATGGAGCCGCGGCCGGGCGCGGACGCTCTCGCAGGCGTTGATCGCGCTGCCGTACTACCGCAGGACGAACCGGGCGATGGCACACAACGCCCGGTATGTGATCCGGGCGGTGCTGCACGAGGGCTGACCGGTTCGTGTGCGGCTGTGACGGTGGGGTGCGCGTCGCCGCCGCAGGTGGGTCCATGTCCGCAGCGCAGCGCTCGCTGCGCCAACTGCAAGTTCGCGCCTGGGTGCCTGGGTGCCTGGGTGCCTGGGTGGTGTGCCGACCGCGTCCGTGAGGGGTAATGAAAAGGTAAAACTCCTGGTATGGTCGGAAATTCACCGAGTGATCTGGCTGAAGGATTCTGCATGACCACGCCCGTCTCTGCCGACGGCCCCACGACCGGGGATCCGCTGCCCCAGCACCGCGACCCTTGGACTGCGCCGCCCGCTGAGAGTGACGCGTACCGGGCGCCTTGGCCGCCGCCGGCTTGGACCCCGCAGCCCAGCAACGGCATGGGCATCACCGCACTGGTACTCGGCCTTGTCGGCCTCGTCCTCGGCGCGTTCATCTTCCTGTTCTGGCTGTCCTGGCTGCCGGCATTGTTGGCCGTGATCTTCGGTGGGATCGGGCTGAGCCGGGTGCGCATGGGTCGGGCCACCAACAAGGCCATGGCGCTCAGCGGTGTCGTTCTGGGCGTCCTGGGTCTGCTCGCGGCGGCTGGCGGCGCGGCGTTCACCGTCGTGCTGGTCAAGGGGGCGGTCGACCGTGACCGTGCGCACGTGAAGGAGGTCGACGCCGATGCGCGCGCGAAGGCCAAGGCGGCCAAGGAGTCGGCGGCTGCCGCCGAGAAGGCCCGGCACTTGTCCTTCGGCAAGTCGTACACCTTCGGCGACGGTCTGAAGGTCACGGTCGGCAAGCCGGTGCCGTTCAGCCCGGACGGTTACGTCCTCGGTCACGCCAAGGGCAACAAGGCCGTCCAGGTCACGGTCACGGTGGTCAACACCGGTGGCCAGCGGGCCGCCGTCGAGACCGGGCTGCCCAGCGTCAACGACGCTGACGGGGCGTCGGCGGAGCTGGTGATCGACGGTAGCGGGCGGCAGAAGGTCCTCACCGGCTATGTCCTCCCCGGCAGGGAAGCCGTGGGCAAGTACGCCTTTTCTCTGCCCCCCGGTGCCGCCGACCGGATCGAGGTCGAGTTCAGCCCCGACGTGAAGCGGTGGGACGACGCCTACTGGAGCGGTCCCACCACCTGACGGCGTACGCCGACTTTCCATGACGGAGCGGCTCAGGGGCCCGCCTCGGGCCCGCCTCGCGCCGGGCTCGGAGCGGCTGCCGGGCCATGGCTCACCCCTTCCCGTTGCTTTCCCAACTTTGGGGGCAGTAGCGGATGTGGGATTGTATCGGGGTGGACAAGCTCGACCTGCTCCTGCATCCCGTGCGCCTGCGCATCGTGCACGCCATGTCAGGTGGGCGCACGCGCACCACCTCCGACCTGTGCGCGAGCCTTCCCGACGTCCCCAAGACCACCCTGTACCGGCACGTCGGACTGCTGGCCGACGCCGGGGTGTTGGAAGTCACTGACGAGCAGCGGGTGCACGGCGCCGTCGAACGGCACTACCGACTGCGCCGCGAGCGTGCGGTGATCGACGCCGACGAGGCCGCGTCCATGTCCCTGGACGACCACCGGCAAGGCTTCACCGCGGCGCTGGCCGGCCTGCACGCCGACTTCAACGCCTACCTCGACCGGGACGACACCGACCCGATCGCCGACTCGGTGGGCTACACCCAGATTCCGCTCTGGCTCGACCGGGACGAACTCGCCGAGCTGGTCGACGAACTCCTCAGCGCCATCAGGTCCAAGAGACACAACAAACCCGCGCCGGGCCGCAGTCTGCACCTGCTGAGCCCGATCCTCTTCCCGCTGGAGCGGCTGCCGCACCAAGACGGCTAGGCTCTGTCTCTGTTGGTGCAGCGGGGGAGCGGATCGCGCGCGAGGAGTACGCCTGGTCCGCGATCACCATGTCCGGTCTGGTGCCAGGGCGCGCGGGGCGCGCGGAGCACGGCCATCGCGGCGGTGAACTCCGGGGCGTCACCTGCCTGCCCGGCGGTGACCCTGATCGCCAGGGGCCGCGTATGCTTGTCACTGGCGACGTGGCCGTTTGTGCTCAGGTCGCCGCGGGAGCGACCCAGGGCGGCATGGTCGGTGGGCGCGCCTGGGACGGCCCCCTTGCGGGCTCCGGTGGCATGTTGGCACGTAGTCCCTGGCGACGTCTGAGACGTGGAGCGGGACGTTCTTGAGTTGGTCGCCGATCAGGCGCGCGGACTGCTCTGCCCGCGGCAGTGGACCGTGGTGGACAGCTGTGAAGGGAATGTTCCGGAGGCGTTGGCCGAGCAGTGTGGCTTGCCGTCGGCCGGCCTCTGTCAGTCCACTCTCATCAGCCGATGCCTCACCGTGCCGGGCGAGATAGAGGTAACGGGTGGCTGTGCCGGTCATCTCAAGCTCCTCTGCGCCCACTGGATCTTGTGCATCAACGGACGCGGCCGCACTGAGTGCCGGTTCCCTCCACCAGCCAGAGAGGCAAGCTCTGAGGCGTGGTCAATGGGTCGGAGCACCGGCGTGTGCCGCTGCGCCCGTCCGGGCAGCGGATGAAGGAAAAACGCGCGACAACACCCCCGCGATGGGAGAGGGTTGGCGCATGCTAGATCATATCGCCATTCAGGTGCGCGACATCGTGGCCAGCGCCGCTTTCTACGATGCCGTACTCGCGCCGTTAGGTGGCGAACGTAAGAAGCAGTTCGGCGGGAACATCAGCTTCGGGGTTACGGGCCACCCGTTGTGGCTGGTCCCCGCGACGGATCCCGCGCCTGCGCGCGAGCTGCACATCGCATTCGCCGCGGCCGACTGCGCCGCCGTGGACGGCTTCTACGCAGCGGCCCTTGCCGCGGGTGCCGAGGTACTGCACGCGCCCCGGCTCTGGCCGGACTACCACGAGTTCTACTACGGAGCCTTTGTCCGCGATCCCGATGGGAACAACGTCGAGGCCGTCTGCCATCGACCCGAAGGACTGAGCGGCAGTCGTTGACGGAGCCACAGCCGGATCGCTGCGAGGGTGACCGTGCTGGGTGCCAGGGGAACCACCCGCTGGAACAACTCCCCCAGCTCGTCAGGCGCAAGGCCCACGGTGCAGTGCGCTCGACGATCCCCATGCCACTGGGCTTACCGAACATGCCGCACGAGATGGCGGGTAAACGACCTGCTTCTCGCCTGTTCAGCGGTCGGCGATAGCCTCGCAGCGTCGGAGACAGGTCGAGGGGGCCGGTCGTGACCGATTCCGGGAGACGTTGTGGGAATGCTGAGCGAGATGGTGTTCCGGAGCGAGGACCTGCCGGCAAAGGACCGGTTGGCTGCGCTGGACGCCCTCTGGGTCAACTCCGAACACCCCATGCGGGCAATCAGCGACAATCCTGAGGGCGTCCAGGCGACGGCTCGGATGCTGGACCTCGCGGCGGTGAACGTCGTGGAACTGGCCCTGTCGCCGGTCGAGGTGGTGCGAACGCCCAAGCTGATCCGACAGGCCGACCCCGAACTGTGCTCGGTCATCATTCCGTTGAGCGGCACGCTCGTGGTGAGCCAGGCCAGGCGCGAGACCATGCTGAAGGTACACGAACTCGCGCTGTACGACAGTTCGCAGCCCTTCTCCCTACGGCTCGGCGCAGATGGTGGGACGACGAGGCTGGTGCGCGTCCACATCCCCCGGGCACTGCTGGGGGCACCCGCCAAGCGGTTGGAGCGAATACTGGCAACGCCGCTATCGGGAACGACCGGGTTCGGGGGGCTGCTGACCCAGTTCCTCAGCAGCATCACCGCGCGCTCCACCCCCTACGGGCCGGGCGACCTTCCCCGACTCGGTGCGCTCGCCCACGACCTGCTGACCTCCGTGGTTGCCCACCACCTCGACGCAGCCAACGCGGTGCCGGACGACTCGCGCCGACGAACGTCACTGCTGCGCATCAAGGCGTTCATTCAGCAGCACCTGCACGACCCGGAGCTGACTCCGAGCATGATCGCCGCCGCCCACTACATCTCGGTCAGCTACCTGCACCGACTCTTCCGCGACCAGGGCGACGGCACCGTCGCCGCCTGGATCCGTCGGCAACGCCTCGAAGGCGCCCGCAGAGACCTCGCCCACCCCTCCCTACGGGCCACCCCCATCTACCTGATCGCCGCTCGCTGGGGCTACCCGCGCCCCGCCGACTTCACCCGCGCCTTCCGCACCGCCTACGACATACCGCCCAACGAATACCGCCACCGCACCGGCCGCGCCCAGCACGCCCCCCTCGGCCCCTGACAGGAGGATTCCCGTCAGCGGTGGTGACGGGGGAGGCGATGACGGCCGTGAGGTACGCGAACCGCTGGTGGGGCAGATCCTGTGCGTCGCAGGCCGGTGCGCACCGG
>NZ_JBNHIN010000027.1:17427-18718 GCF_050054615.1 Streptomyces sp. YGL11-2 | reverse complement strand
GCCGGTGCGCACCGGCTCGGCGGTGCCGTGGCCGGTGCGCGGTCGGCTACGTCACCAGCGGTCGATGCCCATGGTGCGCGCCGCGTCGTGGATCGCCTGGTAGTGAGCCGGCGACATGCCCGACTTCTTGTCCGGAACGTTGCGGTCCTTGGTCCGGAACTCGTCCCGCGAGCCGGCCAGCAGGCTGGTGCCGTACCTGACCGGCACGTCGCCCGTGCCGTGGACGGGGTGCGACTTGGCCGCGCTGTCGCTGCCGGCCTTCGCCAGGATGCTCCGGGCCTGGTTGTACGCGGCGGCCTTGATCGTGGTCGGGTTCGCGGCCAGGCGGGCGCCCATCGCGTGGTCGCCGGCGGCGACCGGCGCGACAGCGCTCGTGGTCGCCCGGCTCGGTTCATTCGCCGCCTGGTCGCTCCTGGCGGGGGCGGCACCAGCGGTCGGGGCGACCACCGCGAAGGCCGAGGCCGCTATCGCGGCGACCAGTCCGGTACGAATGGCTAACTTCATTGCTGCAAGTCCCTTCTGTGCATTGCTGTCCGTCGACGCTATACCCGATGTCGTCTCCGCTGTCGATGAAATGCCGTGGGTGGCAACGGAGTTGTGGACGGCGGGCGGCGGATGTCGGACCGTGCGTGCCTGGGACGGGGCGGGACGCCGCGCTCGGCTCGTACCGGGGAGCCGGGCGCTCGGGGGCAGGAGTGAAGAGTGGGCACCGCGTGGTTCCGTGGGGGCTTGCGCGCTCGTGTGGTCAGAGGGATCCCATGTCGGCGGACAGCCAGTGTTCCGGCCGCAGGTAGATCGCGATGTGTTCACCGAGCCGGGTGCGGTCGTATTCCACGAAGTCGGCGACCTTGTCCTGGGGGAGGTACCGCGCGGCCATCTCCCAGGACCGCTCGCGGCTGTCCGGTTCGGTCCTGGTCACCGGTCCTTCCACCGACACGTAGCGCACCGTCGGCTCGGTCCGCTGCACCATGAGGCTGAAACGCCCTGCGGACCGGATCGCCCGCGCCTTCCGGGAGTCGGGCCCGGTACGAACCCATAGTTCGCCACCGGGCGTGTACTGATACCAGATGGGAACCGTCAGCGGTGCGCGGTCCGGCCGCTCGATGACCGACAGCGCACCGATATGGGGTTCCGCCAGAAAAAGCTCTCGTTCCCGCATCGACAGTGTCATGGAGCCGACCATAGTCCGCGTGACAGCTCCCGGCGGCTCCGACAGGTCACCGTTGGCGTTGGCGCCGGTACCCGGTTCCCGGGTGCCGGCACACGGGGCCGCGCCGCGAGCGGCGCGGCC
>NZ_JBNHIN010000027.1:0-17316 GCF_050054615.1 Streptomyces sp. YGL11-2 | reverse complement strand
CCCCCCCGGGGCTTTACACGCGTTCGGCGGCGATCAGCAGGTACTGGAAGCTGCCGTTGCGGTAGGCGTTGAGGAAGGTCTCCTCGATGCCGGTGACCAAGTGGTCCGCCTGCCGGCGCAGTTCCCAGTAGGGCAGCGCGGCCTCCGTGAGGTCCTGGACGTGTACGGGGACGAGCCGGTTGTGAGCCATGGCGTTGAAGTACGCCGAGCGGGGGTGGATGTCGCAGATGTAGTGGGCGTTGATGAGGGAGACCTCGCGGGAGGCGCGGCCGTAGGCGTCGTTGTAGCAGCCCGTGATCGTGACGTAGCGTCCACCGCGCCGCAGCAGGCGCGCGTGCTCCGCGAACAGCAGCTCCAGTTCGACGTACATGGTCGACTCGTTGTTCCAGGACGCCGCGTACGCGCCGGAGGTGAAGCCGGTGTCGAGCATGTTGCGGTGGTGGTAGCGCACCTTGTCGTCGATGCCGCGTTTGCGGGCCTGCTCGTTGGCGAAGTCGGCCTGCTTGGCGGAGATGGTGGCGCCGTCGGCGTGGCAGCCGTAGCGCAGATGCGCCACCACACTGCCGCCACCGCGTCCGCACCCGGCGTCGAAGACGCGGTCGGTGGGGGAGAGGTCCCCGAGGTGGGAGGCGAGGAGTTCGGCCTGGGCGTGTTCCAGGCGGTGCAGTTCGCCGGTGACCCGCTCGCGGCGCAGGTCCGGGTCCGGCTCGTCCAGTACCGACCAGTCGGCGTCCCCGATGCCGTAGTGGTGGTGGTACAGGTCGTCGATCTTTCCGAGTTCGAGGTTGACCGGGTTTTCCTCGGCGTTCCAGTAGTCCGCGACGCGGGACTGGTACGTGGACTGGGTCGGCACCGGCGTGCGGACGGTGTCGGCGTGTGCGATGGTCAACGGTGCTCCTTGCGATGGTGCGCGGGATCGGTCTACCAGTAGTTGGGCAGGTGGTAGCGGTCGGTGTTGGTGGCGTGCCACTCGTGGTTGCCGGCGAGCCAGACGGACAGGCCCCGGACGTACCGTTCGAGGAGCGGCGAGGTGGCAGCCAGCGGGGCCGACTCCGCCTCGAACGCCTCGAAGATCTCGTTGTGGATGTCGACGCTCTTCAGGTAGGCGGCCTTCAGACCGCGTTTGTCGTTGGCGGCCACCACCTGCGGCAGGTTCAGGTGGTTCGGGTCACTGGCCAGTTCCTTGGTGAAGGAGTACAGGTCGTTCATGATGGTCGTGGCGTTGCAGGCCAGGGCCGTGACCCGCTGGACCTCGGGGCGGGCGTAGAGAGCTTCGGGCAGTTCGTAGCCGTCCACGGCGTCGACGAGGGACAGGCAGGGGCGGAAGTTGTTGAACTGCCGCATCACCAGGTACTCCCAGACATGCGGTACGTGCCGCGTCTGTGCCCAGGACGCCTCGGCGAGATAGCCGAGGTGCAGCCGGGCCATGTCATGGACGAACCGGCCCGTCTGACTGGGGGTGGCGAAGGCCGCGTAGTCCTGCATGGCCCAGTGGTACGAGCGCAGCGGGCCGTCGGCCTGCATGCCACGGCGCCACTCCTCCTCCAGTGCGGGCGTGCCGTGGAACGGGTCGAGGGCCGACTGGCCGAGGATCAGGCGACCGCCCAGGCTGCGGCGCGAGGCACCGCGTCCTTCGTCCTCCTCGCAGTAGCAGCTGTCGACGATGTTCTCGGCCAGCAGGAACTCGCCCGCGACGGTGAGGCGTTCGAGATCGGCTGCACCGGGATGCTGGAGGACGACGGCCCGGCCGACCTGGAACTGTGCGAAGTCCCCGGTCCACTGCGCGGGGAAGAGATCCAGCCGGCGGGCCCAGGACTCCAGCCTGCGGTCGATCTCCCCGGCCTTTTCCGGGTCGGCGGGGACGGCGGGCCGGTACTTCAGCCCGGGGACGGCTCCGCCGCGTCGGGCCCGCAGGGTGCGGGCGAGATTCGGCGGGCCGGGCAGCGAATACCCGGCCGCGGTGTCGGGGGGCGTGCTCATGGTTGGGTACTCCACCCGGTCAGTCGGCGCTCCGGCCGATCTGGACGTTCTCCAGGATTCCGGCCGCGTCGGGCACGAGGATCGCCATCGAGTAGTAGGCGGTGACGAGGTACTTGATGATCGCGGCGTTGTCGATGCCCATGAAGCGGACGTTCAGGCCGGGCTGGAACTCCTCGGGGAGGCCGGTCTGGTGCAGGCCGACGACCCCCTGGTCCGCCTCTCCGGTACGCAGCGCGATGATGCTGCTGGTGTGCTCGCCGCTGACCGGGATCTTGCCGCACGGGAAGATCGGGACGCCGCGCCAGGCGGGAACCTCGTGCCCGTCGACGTTCGCCGTGCCCGGTACCAGACCGCGTTTGTTGCACTGCCGGAAGAAGGCGGCGATCGCCTTGGGGTGGGCCAGGAACAGCCGTGTCTTGCGGCGCATGGACAACAGCTCGTCCATGTCGTCGGGGGTGGGCGGGCCCGTGTAGGTGCTGATGCGCTGGCCGTAGTCGGTGTTGTGCAGCAGTCCGAACTCGCGGTTGTTGACCAGCTCCCACTCCTGGCGCTCACGGATCTCCTCGACGGTGAGCCGCAGCTGCTGCTGTGTCTGGTCCATGGGCTCGTTGTAGAGATCGGCGACCCGGCTGTGCACCCGCAACACGGTCTGGGTCAGGGAGAGTTCGTACTCGCGAGGGGCGAGGTCGTAGTCGACGAAGCCGCCGGACAGCGTCGGCTCGCCCACGTGTCCCGCCGCCACCGGCACTTCTGCCTCGCCCTTGCGGTTCACGGGGCGCTGCTGCTGCTCCGCGTAGGCCGCCAGGTGCGCGGCCAGGGACGGTACGCGGTCGGTGAACTCCTCGACCACGTCCCAGGGCAGCACCAGCAGCACGCCCGCCGTTTCGGCCCGTACGGAGGTCTGCCAGCGCGGTTCGGCCCGGCCGATCGCCTCGTCTCCCATCTGGTCGCCGTCCGTGACGACGCCGATGACCTCCTCCTCGCCGTACTTGCCGGCCGCGTAGCGTGCGAACCGGCCGTGGACGACGAGGTACGCCTCGGTGGCGGGCTGCCCCGCCTCGAAGAGGACCTGGCCGGCCCGGACCTCCCGGACACGGAACCTGCCGGCGACCTCCTTGAGGACGTCGATATCGGGGTAACCGCGCAGGACCGGCAGCTCGGTGAGGGTCTGCGGGATCACCTTGATGTCGTCGGCGCCGTTCTGCTCGAACTGGACACGGCCCCGGCCGACCCGGAGTTGCAGACGCCGGTTGACCCGGTAGGTGCCACCTTTGACGTCCACCCACGGCAGCGCCTTCAGCAGCCATCGCGAGGTGATGGCCTGCATCTGGGGTACGGACTTGGTGGTGGTGGCCAGTTGGCGCGCGGCCTGTGTACTGAGACTGGTGAGCGCGGTGTCTGCGGGATCGAGTGCGGGCTCTTCGGTAGCGGAACCGGTGACGCTGTCCGGTGTGGACACATTCCCTCCCGGGACGTGAACAGACGTGAGCAAAACGGCCGGTGGCGCGCAGGGTGGCCGTGCGCAGGATCAAGCGAAACAGGCGGGAGATCATCTCGGTACGGCGTGAATGGGGGCGGCCTCGCATTCAGGAGGTACAAACTCCGGCATGGTGCAGCCGGAGCCCGACAGTGCTTCCGCGCGCCCTCCGCCGGCCGGGTATTCCAGGATTACATGCGGCGGGACCGGGGCCGATAACCCTTCTCACCAGTCGGTTCGCAGGGTGCGGAGGGCATGAGCGGGCGGGTTGGTGGCATCCGGACCGGCCGAGCCGTGCGCAGTCGGCCGGTCCGGATTGCTGCTACGAGTCAGGCCAGGGTCTGGGTGACGCGCCACAGACGGCGGGGCAGCTCGCCTTCTTCGAAGCCGTGGACCTCGTCCAGGCGCCAGCCCTCGGCGAGGCCGTCGACCAGCCGGCGTGGGAAGAAGTGGACGGCGAAGCCGCCGTGTTCGTAGATGTCGTCGCCGCGGGCGGTGCCGGCACCGTAGTGGGCGTCGCCGGTGTGCCGGACGGTGTAGACGAAGGCGCCGCCCGGGCGCAGCACCCGGCGGACCTCGGCGACCAGGGCGTGGATCTCGCGGGTGGACAGCGCCATGCACAGCAGCATGTGCGCGAAGACGGCGTCCACCGAGTCGTCGGGCAACGGCAGCGGGGTGCGGACATCGTGGACGGTGGTGGCGATCCGGTCGGTCAGCCCCTGGACGCGGGCGGCTTCACGCAGCTGATCGAGTCCGGTGGAACTGAAGTCCGTTGCGTGGACGGCGAAGCCTTCGCGGGCGAAGTACAGGGTGTCGCGGCCGTGCCCGGCACCGAGTTCCAGTACGCGTTCGGCGCCCGCGGCCCGGAAGACGCCGGCCGCGTGCACGGCCGGGGCGGAGGGCTCGGCGCCGTACATGCCGGGGTGCGCGGCGTAGGTGTCCTGCCAGTGCCGCCGCTGCTCCCTCGCCTGCTGCGCCTCGCCACCCGCCCCCGCCGGAGCGTCGCCGGGCGGGCAGGCGGAGGTCAGCGCCTGCCGCAACCGGTCGCGGGTGGGCAGGCCGGCGGGCCCTTGCGGCGTCGGGTACATCCGGCAGGTCAGTCCGGAGGCGCGACCGGGCTCGGCGAACGGGTCGCGTCCGTCGATCAGAAAGGTCGGGGACCCCGCGAAGCCGATCCGCTCGGCCTCGTCCTGATCGGCCACCACCCGCCTGTCCCAGGTGACGTCCGTCAGCCCGGCGTCGTCCAGCGCGTGGCGCAGCAGCTCGACCGCCGCCTTCTCGTGAGGGCAGTCCGGCACGACCAGAATCTCGATCCTCATGGTTCCAGGATGACGCAGGGGGCGACCGTGACGCGTGGGGTGCTCACCACCCCTGTCACCGTGCCCGGAGCTGGTCTGCGGGGCCCTGGCCGCAGACAGGGGTGGCCTGGCTCACCGCGCGGTAGTGGGGGAGACCAGGAGGCCACCGACGAAGGTGTGGGTGGTGCCGAGGTCGCGCAGAGTCTCGCCGGCGCAGTGTGCGGGGTCCTGGTCCCAGACGCTGAGGTCGGCCAGGCGGCCGGGGGCGAGGGTGCCGCGCAGGTTCTCCTCACCACACAGGCGGGCGGCGTTGGTGGTGTGCAGGGCGACGGCCTCGTCGTAGGTGATGGCGTGCTCGGGGCCCTTGACGCCGATGACGGTCTGCCGGGTGGTCATGCCCCAGACGGAGCGCATGGCGCCGAACTGGCCGACGGGGAAGTCGGATCCGGCGCTGACCTGGGCACCCTGGTCGAGCCAGCCCCGGGCGGGGAAGAGCCGGGCGACGCGTTCCGGTCCCCAGAAGCCCTCCTCCACCTCGGCGGTGTCGTGCAGCAGCGGCTGCTGGATGGTGACGGGGATGCCCAGGGCCGCGGCTCGGGCACGCTGTTCGGGGCCGGCCAGGCCGCCGTGCTCCATCACCAGCGTGTTGGCAGGCAGCCCGGGGTTGCGGTCGAGGACGCGTGCGTAGACGTCCAGGAGGATGCGGACCGCACGGTCGCCGTAGGCGTGGGTGCCGACCCGCCAGCCACGCCGTACCACGGCCTCGACCGCCTCGACCAGTGCGTCCGGCTCCCAGGTCAGCATTCCGGAGAAGGCGTGGTCGCAGGCGTACGGCTCCTCGGTGGCCCCGGCCTCCAGGCCGCCGTCGAGGCCGAACTTCACTCCCCACACCCCGAGCCGGGGATCGGAGTTGTAGCGCCAGTCCTCCATGACGTCGAGCAGGTCCTCCACCTGCGCCCTGCTGGTCATGCCGAGTGCCGAGACCAGGGCCCGCACCCGGATGCTCAGCGCCCCCGCCTCGCGGGCAGCCAGGAGCACCGCGTAGTCCTCCGGGGAGACCGCGCAGTCGCGCACGGTGCCGATGCCGGTGGCGGCATACCAGCCGCCGGCCAGGCGCAGTCCGTCGATGCGCCGGGCCCGGTCCTGGGCCGGGACCAGCCGCTCCACCAGGGGCAGGGCGTTGTCGATCAGCCGACCGTTGAGGCTGCCGTCGGCGTCGCGGCCGATGACACCACCCGGCGGTACCGGGGTGTCCTCGGTGATCCCCGCCAGGCGCAGCGCGTAGGTGTTGACGACGTCGTTGTGGCCGCCGCGCTTGACCAGGACCGGGTGCCGGACCGTGGCCTGGTCGAGTTCGGCCGCGGTGGGCAGCCGGCGTTCGGCCAGGTTGAGTTCCTGCCAGTTGGTGGTGGTGCGGATCCACTCGCCCTCGGGCGTGGTCCTGGCCCGTTGCCGGATCAGGTCCACGAATTCGGGGATGGTGCGCGCCCGGTGGACGGGCACGTCGTGTGCACCGTGGGCGGCGAAGATCAGGTGGGTGTGGGTGTCGTCGAACGCGGGCAGCACCGTGGCTCCGGGCAGGTCGTGGACCGTGGTGCGCGCGCTCACCCAGTGGTCGAGGCCGTTCGGGTCGGGGGAGAGGGCCGTGATGCGGTCACCCCGCACGGCCAGCGCCCGCTGCGGGGCCTGACCGGGCACCAGTGTGTGCACCGCACCGGCCCGGATCACCAGGTCGGCTCCGTGATCGGTCATCGCCATCTCCACACCGTCTCGACATCGATCGGACCGTGTCAGGGCGCCACGAGCGACCGCGACCATGCTCAGCGGTCCGGTCGCCGACCACGTCCGCTGACCAGACAGTTGTACGCGCAGCCAGCCGGTATGCGAACATTCAGCAGCCCCAGGGCATAGGAAATACGCCAGGGCAGCAACCTATGATGCAGATCATGCGCCACCCGCTCGACGAGACGGACCGCCGGATCGCGGCTGCCCTCCTCGCCTCGCCACGGGCTTCCTGGCGCGAGGTGGCACGCTGCCTGGGCCTGTCCGAGCGCACCGTCGTACGCCGCGCCGCACCCCTGTACACCGACGGCACGTTGCGCACGACGGCCGTCCGCAACCCGGCGTGCTTCCCCCACCTGATCCCGATCGCCCTGCGCATTCGCTGTCGCCCGAACAAGATCCGTCAGGTCGCCCACGCACTGGCACGCCGCACCGACACGGTCTGGGTCGACATCCTCGGCGGCGGCGACGAGATCTCCACGATCTTCTTCCTCGACGGCCCCGACGCCCGTAACGCCCTGCTGCTGCGCGACCTGCCGGCCACCGACGCCGTCGACTCCTGGACCGCTCACACACTGCTCCGCGTCTTTCCCAACGCGTTCCGATGGACCGCGGGTCTCCTCTCACCCCAGGAGCTGGCCCGGCTCATCCCCGCCCCCACACCCCCGACAGCGCCTGCTCCGCCTCTGGCCGTCGACACCGCGCTGATCGCGGCGCTGACCGAGGACGGCCGGACCACCTACACCGAGCTTGCCCGCCGTGCCGGCACCACCGCGCTCACCGCCCGCCGGCGACTCGACGCGCTGGTTCGCGGCCAGGCCGTGCGCCTGGCGACCGAGGTCGACCTCGCCCTGCTCGGCGCGCACACCGAAGCCCTGCTGTGGGTCGGGGTCCGGCCCGGCGCGCTGGGGAAGGCCGCCCAGACCCTCAGCGGCCACCCGCACGTCCGCTTCTGCGCCGCCACCACCGGCCCGGCCAACCTCGTCGTCGCTCTCGCCACGGCGGACCTCGACACCCTGTACGCCTTCCTCACCGACGCCGTCGGCCCCCTCGACGGGATCACGGCCATCGACACCACCCCGCTGCTGGCGACAGTCAAACGCACCGGCCTGATCCGCCACTGACGAGACCTCACTCCGCCCCAGCGAGGAATTCCGAACCCCGACGAACGAGGAGTGGGACGCCTTCCTCGCTGCCGGCGCCCCTTCCTCCGTGCCGACGTCCGCGAGGTGTTGTGCACGCTTGCCGCGTGCGTCGTAGCCCGGCGCGTTCGAGCGTGGTGTCAGTGCCGCTCGGCCAACCCCTGGGTTGTGAGGGGGAGTTTCCACGTATTGCGGCGGTGCATGGTGTGGAATGCGCGGTGGAGGGGGGAGGGCGGGACGGCGAGGACCGGGCAGCAGGCGCGTGCCAGGCAGTACCGGGCCACGGAGGGCCACAGCGCCCGGCGTATCCGGCCGCGGGCTCCGGCTCCGACCACCAGCAGGTCATGGGGCCGGTCGGCGGCCTCCAGCAGGACCCCGCCGGGCTTGCCCTGTACGACGAGCCGTTCCAGCGGTACCCCGGGCCCGGCGCTGCCGAAAGCGGTGTCGAGCGCGTCGGCGAGGCGGTCGACGGCCATGCGGCGCCAGGCGGCCAGCGGCTCCGGGCTGGGCCCACCGCGATGGGCGATGTCGCCGCCCGGTGGTTCCCAGGCCAGTACGGCCCACAGCGTGGCGCCGGTGGCGCGTGCCTCGGAGGCGGCCCGGTGCAGTGCGGTCAGACTTCCCAGCGAACCGCTCACCCCGGCCACAACGCGGTAGCCCGGTTCGTTCATGGGGGTCAGCTCCTCGCCCTGTGCCACGTTCACACACCCCATCGAAATCGACCCGATAGCGCGATCGCGAGGTGTTGGTGTTTTCTTTGCGCCGGGAGCGGTTGCCTTGACGGGTTCCTGACGCCGTCGGGCCGGAAACCGATGCGGGGCAGCCTGCCGACGTACGGGTACGGGCGGGGCGGGTGGTGGCGCGGTCCGGCCGGGCAAGGTCGCTCGGTGCGTTCCTCGGTGGTGACGGTCACTCACCTCGACGCGACCAGCGTGCGGTTTCCAGGGTGCACCCGCCTACCGGCCCCAGATCTTCCGGTACGCCGCGCGGTAGCCGGGCGGGTCCCAGGTCGTGGCCCCGGCGCTGTTGGCGGCCGTGGCGATGTGCACGGGGGCGACGTATCCGCTGGCGGGCCGGCCGGCGAAGGCGCGGTTGAACTCGTCGAGGATCTGCCAGCCCTGCTGGGAGAACGGCTCGGGAACGGTGGCCGCCTGGAACTGCCTGCTGTTGATGCGTTGGAAGGCGGAGGGGTCGCCGTCGCCCGCGCCGATGTTGAACGGGGCGGCGGCACCCTTCTTGCGTGCGGCGCGCAGGGCCGGGGCGGCGTCGGCGAAGTACACGTCGTTGATGGCGGCGGAGTGGGTCCAGGCGTCCCGGAAGCGGGAGAGAAGTGCGGAGACCTCCTGGGGAGTTCGGCTGCTGGAGTCCGAGATCGGGATGTTGTCCTCCGCCAGCAGCTTGAGGCCGGAGCAGGCGGCCAGTTCCTTCTTGATCAGTTCGGACTTGGTTCTGGCGAAGGGGATCGAGGCGTCGGTGAACAGGACGACACCGGCGTGGCCGTGGGAGTGCGCGATGATCCATTCCGCGCTGGTCCTCGCGACATCCTCGACCCTGGTGGTGACGTTGGTGAAGAGCGCTGGGTGCCTGCTCGGGCCGGGGGAGCCGACCGCGTGCCAGCCGACGAGCGGGATGTGTTCGGCGGTGGCCTGCGCGACCTGTTGCGACGTGAGGTCGGGGTCGAAGCCGCCGATGACGATGCCCGAGGGCCGCAGGGTGATGGCCTGACCGAACGCTGCCTGGATCCCGGCGGGGGTGCCCCGGCCGTCGATCACCCGCAGGTTCCAGCCGATGGTTCGGGCGGCTTCCGCAACGCCGTTGGCGGCCCCGGCGACGCCGGGGTTGGTCATGGTCTGTGCGACGTAGACGATGGTTTTGCCGGTGGTCGCCCTGGGGCCGCTGGTGGGGCCGGTCGTCGCCCGGTTGGTCTTCTCGGCCTGCTGAACGGCCGCCGCGGCGCGGGCCAGGACGGTGGGGCAGCTGGGCTTCGCGGGGCTCGGCGGCGGGGGGCCGCCGCCGACCGACGTACCGCGCTCGCAGCCGAGGAGGGCCGTGCCGGCGGTGAGGGCGACAGTCGCCATCGTGATCACGACTGCCCGGGGGGCGCGGGTGCCGCGCAACGGGATGGCGTGGTGGTGGCGGGCGGAGGTCATGGGGTGGCCCGGGGCGGGTCGGGGAGCGTGCGGGGAGGTTCGGTCCGTTGCCGGCGCAGCTGCCGGCGGGCGGCGTAGCCGGCCATGCCGACGGCGAGGAGCAGGGTGGCGCCGTTGAACAACGGGGTGACCCAGAACTGTGCGCCGAGCTGACCGATGCCGGCCAGGCCGATGGCGAGGACGGCGACGGCGACCAGGGTGCCCAGGGCGTTCGCCCGGCCGGGTCTGATGGCGGTGGAGCCGAGCAGTGCGCCGACGAACGCGGGCAGCAGGTAGTCCAGGCCGACGCTGGGGTTGCCGATGCGCTGCTGGGCGGCGAGCAGGACTCCGGCGATGCCGACGACCAGGCCCGATCCGGCGAAGGCGTGGATGACGTAGCGCCGGGTGGGGATGCCCACCAGCTCGGCGGCGCGGGGGTTGGAGCCGATGACGTACAGGTACCGGCCGAGGGGCAGCCGTTCCAGGACCACCCACAGGACGGCAGTGAGCGCGAGGACGTAGAAGGCGGACACCGGCAGGCCGAGGAATCTGGAGTCGTAGAGGTCGGTGAAGGCGGCGGGCAGGCCGTGCGGGCCGGGGACGATCCGGGCACCGTTGGTGATCCAGCCGGTGACGGCGTACAGGATGCTGCCGGTGCCGAGCGTGGCGATGAAGGAGTTGATCCGCGCGAATTCGACGACCGCGCCGTTGAGGATGCCGACCAATGTCCCGCCGAGAACCACCAGGAGACAGACGAGCGGCCAGGGCCAGGCTTCGTGGGCGATGAGCTGCATGGTCATGACGTGCGCGAGGCCGAGGCCGTAGCCGATGGACAGGTCGAACTTGGCGGTGACGATGGGGATCGTCGCGCCGAGCGCGAGGATGGCGGGGATCGACTGGTTGGACAGGACCTCGGAGATGTTGTCCAGGGTGGGAAAGGTGTCCGGCAGGGCGAGGGAGAACGCCAGGAACAGCAGGGCGCCCAGGGCCAGGAGGCCGTACGCGCCCGTGCGGTGCCCGAACCGGCTGCCTGGTGGGCGACGTGGAGAGTGCGTCATGGCCCCGTCGTCCCGGTGAGCGCGGGCATGGCCGAGGAGGCGCGGGCGAGCCCGGCGACGGTGAGGGCCTCGCCGCTCAGCTCCGTCGTCACCGCCCCGCGGACGAATACCAGGGCGCGGTGGCACACGTTGGCGACCTCCTCGAAGTCGGTGGAGAGGAGCAGGACGGCGAGGCCGTCGGCCAGCGCGTCCTGGAGCAGGCGGTAGATCGCCGACTTGGCGCCGATGTCCACCCCGGCCGTCGGCTCTTCGAGGATCAGCAGCTTGCGGCTGATCCGGAGCCACCGGCCGACCATGACCTTCTGCTGGTTGCCCCCGGACAGGGCGGAGAGGGGCGCTTCGCTGTCCCGCGGGCGCACCGCGACCCGGTCGATCAGGGCGGTGGCCTTGGCCCGCTCGCGCCGGGGGCTGATCCAGTGGAGGGCCGGGAGGCCGTCGGCCCGGGGGTTGGCCAGGATGTTCTCCCGTACGGTCAGTTCGGCGGCGCAGCCCTCCTCCTGACGGTTGCCGGTCACCAGGCCGACGCCGGCGGCGACCGCGGCGGCGACCGTGCGCGGTGCGTACCGCCGGCCGTCGAGCAGGGCCCGTCCGCCGAGGAGGGGCCGGGCGCCGGCGAGGGCGCGGCCCAGCTCCAGGTGTCCGGCGCCGGTGAGCCCCACCATCCCGAGGATCTCACCGGCGTGCAGTTCCAGGCTGACCGGTGCCGTGTTGCCGGTCCGTACGCGGTCGAGGCTCAGGACGGGGCGGCCCGCGGCGGGGGCGGGCCGGTAGTGGCTGGGTTCGTGGCCCACGATGTCGCGGACCAGTCGGGCGGGGCTGCGGTCGGCGAGCGGGCCCTGGCTGATGAGGCGGCCGTCGCGCAGGACGGCGAAGACGTCGGCGACCTGGTACACCTCGTCGAGCCGGTGGGTGACGTAGACGATGGCGCGGCCCTGGTCGCGCAGGGTGCGCAGGACGCCGAAGAGCCGGGCGCAGTCGGCGGCCGGAAGGCTGGCGGTCGGCTCGTCGAGGACGATGAGTTCGGCTTGTGTGGACAGCGCGCGGGCGATGGCCACCAGGGAGCGTTCGGCTCGCGGGAGGCCGGCGAGGGTGGCGCCCGGGTCGAGGTGCGCGGCGACGATGCCCAGGGCCTCGGCGCCCTGCTGCCGGGTCAACCGCCAGGACAGCAGTCCGGCGCGGCGGGGATAGCCGGTGCCCAGGGCGATGTTCTCGGCGACCGTCATCCACTCCACGAGTCCCAGGTCCTGATGGATGAAAGACATGGCGCGGGCGGCTGCTTCGGTGCCGAGCCGATGGCCGCGGACCGTCACCTCGCCCCCGTCCGCGTGATGGACGCCCGCGAGCACCTTGATGAGGGTGGACTTTCCGGCGCCGTTGGGACCGAGCAGGGCGAGGATGCTGCCGGAGTGGATGTCGAGGTCGACCGCGTCCAGCGCGAGCGTGCCGCCGAACCGCTTGCTGAGGCCGCGGATGCGGACGAGAGGCCGGGGGCCGCGGGGCGCGGAAGGCGGGTGGTCGCAAGCGTCGTCGTGCACGGACTTCTCCGGGGGTCGGCCTCTCGGTTCTTCCCGGCTGACGGGCGGTGCCGCCGAACGCTGCGCGGGGGGACGGCGCCGTGCGGTGCGGCCTCGCGGCGTACTGCCGGTTTCTGCTACCGCATTTCCGTCATGCTACGACCCCTTTTGCCGACACTGTCTGATGGACCCTCAGATAGCGGGAATTTCGTCGAAATCCGGTAGGGCGATGACGGGGTTTCCTCCGGAGAGCTCCAGCGCGCACTCGGCCCAGATGGCTTTGCCGTTGGCGGTGTAGCGGGTGCCCCATGCCTGGGAGAGCTGGGCGACGAGGAACAGTCCGCGACCGCCCTCGTCGGTGGTGGCCGCATGGCGCAGGTGCGGGGCGGTGCTGCTGGCGTCGGAGACCTCGCAGGTCAGTGTGCGGTCGTAGAGCAGGCGTACCTGGATGGGGGCGGTGCCGTAGCGGATGGCATTGGTGACCAGCTCGCTGAGCAGCAGTTCGGTGGCGAAGGCGGCCTCCTCCAGCCCCCATACGGCCAGTTGACGGGCGACGGCGGCGCGGACGCCGGAGACCAGGGCCGGGTCGGCGGGCAGCTCCCAGGTGGCGATCCGGTGTTCGTCCAGCGCATGGGTACGGGCGACGAGCAGCGCGACGTCGTCGGTGGGGTGGTCGGGCACCACGGTACGGAGGACTTCCTCGCAGGTGTCCTCGGGCGGACGGTTCGGGTGTGCCAGGGCCCGGTGGAACCGGTCGAGGGCCGTGTCGATGTCGCGGCGGCGGTCTCCGACGAGCCCGTCGGTGTAGAGGATCAGCTGGCTGCCTTCGGGCAGATGGAATTCGGCGGTCTCGAAGGGCAGGCCGCCCAGGCCCAGCGGCGGTCCGGCGGGCAGATCCGGGAAGGCGACGGTGCCGTCGGGGTGGACCAGTGCCGGTGGGGGGTGGCCGGCGCGGGCCATGACGCACTGCTGCGACGTGGGGTCGTAGACGGCGTACAGACAGGTGGCGCCGATGATGCCGGTGTTGCCGGCGGCGGGTTCCTCGCCGCCCTCGTCCCGGTCGAGGCGCGCCACGAGGTTGTCGAGGCAGGTGAGGACTTCGTCGGGGGCGAGGTCGAGTTCGGCGAAGTTGCGGGCGGCGGTGCGCAGTCGGCCCATCGTGGCGGCGGCGTGCAGCCCGTGCCCGACGACATCGCCGACGACGAGGGCGACGCGGCTGCTGGAGAGGGGGATGACGTCGAACCAGTCTCCGCCGACTCCCGATTCGGCCGGCAGGTAGCGGTAGGCGACCTCGACGGCGTTCTGGTCGGGGAAGCTGTGCGGCAGCAGGCTGTGCTGCAGGGCCAGCACCATGCTGTGCTCGCGGGTGTAGCGACGGGCGTTGTCGATGCAGATGGCGGCGCGGGTGGCGAGTTCCTGGGCCAGGGCACGGTCGTCGTCCCCGAAGGGGGCGGGGTCCCGCGAGCGGTAGAAGCTCGCCACGCCCAGGGCGATGCCGCGGGCGACGAGGGGGACGGCGATGAGGGAGTGGACGTTGTGGTCGAGGAGGTCCTGGGCGTGCGCGGGATCCTGGGCGATCCAGCCCGCGGCGGTGCGCAGGTCGGGTTCGAGAACCGGCTCCCCGGCGGCCAGGCAACGGAGTTGGGGAGTGCTGGGGCGCAGGTCGACCGGCTCGCCGGCGGGGTAGAAGGGGCAGTCCTCGCGGTAGCCGTGGACCACGGTGCGGTGCAGGCCGGTGCGGGGATCGGCCGGTTCCTCGCCGCGCAGTACGGCCCCGGGAAGGTCGATGGTGACGAAGTCGGCCAGGCGCGGGACGGCCATCTCGGCGAGTTCCTCGGCGGTGCGGCTCACGTCCAGGGTGGTGCCGATGCGGGTGCTGGCCTCGGACAGCAGCTCCAGGCGGCGCCGGGCCGCCACGGCGTACGTGCCCACTCCCGGCTCGCCCACCAGCACCAGCCCGCTGGTCGACCGGTCCGCGGCGGGCTCGGCGGCGCCGGGTGCGCGCGCTGTCGTGGCCGCTCGTCCTGGGGCGGTCTCCGGTGGGTGCCTGAGGGGTGGGACGGCGGGGTCGAGGACCTGCCCGGCCAGGGGGCTGACCGAGGGGCCGGCCGCGGCCGGGACGGCGAGGCGCTGGTGCCGCGCCGGGAAGACCGCTTCGATGACGATGCCCTCCACCCCGGACCGGCTCGTCACCGGGCGGCTGAGCAGGGTCACCCGTCGGCCGCTGGGGAGGGGAACCTCTATGGCGGCGCGCTGGGCCAGGGAGATCAGATCGGCGGCCCGCTCCTTGAGGATCATCTGGTCACGCCAGTCCAGTCCGCTCTCGGCCAGCTCGCCGAGCCGCCCGTCGCCGGCCGGCGTGCGGCGCCTGGTATCCAGGTACGCCTCCAGCAGGGCGCGCTCCCGTGACGAACTCTGCTCCAGCAGCCGCCGTTCGATGGCCCCGGCCGCTCTGCGGATCACGGTGTTCAGCGCCGCGTCCACGTCGGTGAGCGGATAGCCGAAGCAGAGGATGCCCTCGATGCGCCCGCTGAGCAGGTCCCGGACGGGTATGGCGGAGCAGGCGTTGGACTGGGAGCGTTCGGCGAAGTGCTCGGCGCCGTACACGTTGACCAGTTGCCGCTCCGCGAGCGCCAGACCGATGCCGTTGGTTCCGCCGAACTGCTCGGCGAACACGAAGCCCGGCACGCTCTGGATCGCGGCCAGCCGCCTGACCTGGGAGGTCTCGCCGAAGCGGCGTTGCAGGACGGCCCCGCGCCCATCGGCCAGCGACACGTTCATGTTCCGGCCCGCGAACAGGGACTCCAGTCGGTCCAGTACGGGCCCGGCGGCGTGCACGAGCCGGCCGTCCCGGTCGATGTCACGGCGGTAGGGCAGCTCGCATCCGTCCGGTGCGAGTCCCAGCGAGAGGGAACGCTGCCAGGAATCCAGGATCGGGCCGCGCACGGCGCCCTCGACCGACTCGCCGCGAAGGAACTGGTCACGGGCACGTGCGGGGCCGATGTCAACTCCCACGAGCCCCATGCCAACCACTTCCCTTTCGGTACCTGCCGCTGTGGCCGCCCCAGCGCCGGAACAGCTGTACCGTTTGATCCGATTGTAGGGCTTTGCCTGGATGGTGGTAGGCGGCGGTACGGGCCTCCCGCACCGCGGGCAGAGGGCCGCCGCACGCCGTGGACGGGCCGTCGCCGCCGGCTACACCGCGGCCGGATCCCGCTCGCGCCCCCGCTCCCGTGGTGGCTGCTGCCCCGGGCCCGCCTCCGGTGCCGCGCGGCCCGGCGGTCACAGCACCGCGACCGGATTGACGGGTGAGCCGGTGCCGCCGGGGATGTTCAGCGGAGCCACGACGAGCAGGAACGCGTAGCGGCCGGTGTCGGCGCAGGCGGCGGAGAGCGCTTCGAGGTCGAGGTTGTCCAGGAGCGGTACCCCCATCGCGACGATCGCCAGTGCGTGGACCGGAGAGTGCAGACCGTCGACCGGCGAGGGCCGTACGTCGCTGTCGCCGTCGCCGCCGAGCAGCGCGATACCGCGCCCGGCCAGCAGGGGCATGGCGTCCACATGGAAGCCCGCGCTCGCGGCGTCGGGGTTCCAGGCGCCCCGTTCCCGGCGGCGGCGGACGCTGCCGGTCCGCAGCAGTACCGCGTCGCCCTCGCCGATCGTGACGCCGAGTGCGTTCTCCGCCGCGACCACGTCCGCGGCGTGTACGGCGCGTCCGGGCTCCAGCCACCCGCTCCCCGAAACGGTGGGCAGGTCGAGGAGCACGCCCCGGGCCACCAGGGGGCCGAGCGTGGACACGGCGCCGAACCGGGCACCTCGGGAGTCGACCAGCTCGCGCGCGGGGCGGCCGTCGTGGAGCTGCCCGCGGTAGGCGACGTGGCACAGCGCGTCCAGGTGGCTGACGGCCTTCCCGTGGTAGTCGACGGCGATGAAGTCCTTGTGCGTGGCGGGTTCGGCCGTCTCGGCATCGCCGAGGTCGGACATGAAGTGCAGCGCGGGCTTGCTGTTGTCCGGGCCGGCTGCGGTGTTCCACGGGCGCGCCATCGGGACGACCGTTCCGGACCGGACCAGAGCGGTGGCCCGCCGTACGTGGTCCGGGGTGACCCGGTTCCAGGCGCCGCGGTCGGCGGGCGTCCAGCGGCCCCACGCGCGGACCGTGGCGAAGAGCGCGTCGAACTCCGCGCGGGAGACGGCGGGCCCGTTGCCGGTGCCTGGCGGCGGGGGAGTGGGGGCGTCGTTGGGGTTGCTGGTCATCTGCTGCTCACCGGCCGAGCCGGGATCCGCTCCCGGCCTTGCGGCCCACCTCCCCAGCATGTCCCCGTCGCGAGGGGGCGCGCATGCCGTGCGGCGGCGGCGACCGCGGTGGCCGACCCGATGGCGGGGGGTTGCCACGACCTCGACCGTTCCGCGCCTACGGCTTCGAGCGTTCCGCGCCGCGATGCTGCAGTTCTGGATTCGCAGACAGAGGGCGTAAGACCTTAGGCGCCGAAAAGTAATGCCACCGGCACGTAGGCTCAAAGATTTCACCAAATTGAATTCAGCTATTTAGTGGGCTGTACAGGTATTTGACTGCGCTCTTTCCGGTATCCGGACGGGGCGGCTGGTTCAGGTGGGGGGCATTACGCCCTATGTCGCCAGCAGTGTCCGCTGAGCTCGCAGTGAATGTTCCTTCGAATGTAACTATTCAGCCAACGGCTCTTTGCAAGGCTCCGAATGCTCCCTACGCTGAGGCAACTTTTCGGCCAGCTCTGTCTTGAAAGGCCCTCCATGGCAAGCGTTGACGAGATCACGCCCATGACGACACGCACATCGACACTCCGGAGGGACGTAGGACTGATCGGCCTGATGTGGGCCTCAGTCGGCTCCATCATCGGATCCGGATGGCTGTACGGCGCCCAGAAGGCCGTTGTGGTGGCGGGTCCGGCCGCGATGATCTCCT
>NZ_JBNHIN010000026.1:112882-119242 GCF_050054615.1 Streptomyces sp. YGL11-2 | reverse complement strand
GTAGCCGGCACCGCAGCCAGCACCCCTGCCCCAAGCCTCACTCCGAAACGGACATCAACTCGCGAACCGCCCACTAAGGCATCGGACAATCTCGTGCCGGGTCTTGCCCTCCTTGACGCGACGCTCATAGTAGTCACGGGTGCGCGGGTCGAAGCGCAGCCGGGTCTGCACGATCCGGAGCAAGGCGGCCTTGGCCTGCCTGTCGCCACCGCGGTTGAGTCGCTCTCCACGGCGCGGATCCAGGACTGCTCGGTGAGGCGGTAGCGGACCCAGTCATTGCCGGTGCCGCGGCGGCGCCGGGTCTCCCAGCCGCCGCCCATCCCACGGGAGCAGCACGGCTGGATGTTGTTGGCGGGCGAGGAGTAGAGGCCGTTCGAGGCGTCCTCGACCTGGCCGCCGTTCTCCAGTGCGGCGAGGTCGAAGGTGCCCAGCGCGGCGAGCCAGTCGGGCGCCGGGACGACCTCGCCGTGGACGCGGAGGCGGGCGATGCCACCGTCAGGGGCCCTCCCCCACGTGCACGCGGCAGGGGAACGGGCCCGCCACGAGCACTCGTCGAAGCGCAGCGTCGTCGAACAGGTGAAGGGCCCGGCACGTCGGAGTGCCGGGCCCTTCACCGTTCGCGTCCTGGGCGGGTGCCGGGTTCAGCAGCTCTCGGGGATGCAGGTGCCGGGCCCACCGTCGACCCACAGCAGGTCACCGCGGACCCAGCCGGAAACCCCGGAGCCATCCATCGTGACGTAGTACCACATGTATCCGTCCCCCGGGTTGGCCATGTTCGTTTCGTGGCAGGTGTCTCCCGAGTAGCCAACGCCGACGATCGTCGAGTGCGCGTTGTCCTGGGACCGGATGTTGGCGGCGGACGCGGTGATGCGGCAAGAGAAGCCGCTGTCTGCGTGTGCCGTCCCGGCGAAGGCCATGCCGGAGCCCGCCAGAGTGGCGGTCAGAGTCAGCGCGGAGAGAGCCGCGCGGGCGCGTGTGCGCACCGTTCCCCCTGTGTTCTTGAAGTTGATCTTACGGCATCTTCCTATCAGCTCCCCGTGAGGGCGGGGTAGTTGGATGTCGACGGTGCGCGGCGGCCGCACGGGGCCGCGATTCGGGATCAACGTGGGCATGCCATATCGCATCACCGCTCTGCGGCGCGTGAAATGTGGCAAGCAGCACATCGTTGAGAGGTTTAATATCTGGAATATTACGTTCCGTCTTGTCGCAGGTCAGCGGGCCACCAACGTCTCCCACGCCAGGATCCGCGCACTCGGAGCAGACCGTCGCCCAGCAGGACGATCCGGGTAGGGCCGCATAGCCTCACAGTACGCCGCGCGTGTAGGTTCCAATTCGGACCGTCTCATTCCGAATTGACGACCAGGGGTTCCCGGACCGTCTCATTCGAGGACACCAGGATTTCGTCTCACGATCTTGTCCCGTGAGCGCCATCCACCGCCAGGCAGAGGGCGCTGCGGTGGGACACCCACAGGCCGAAGTCCTTCCGAGCGGCTGGCAGCAGCCGCGCCACCTGGCCCTGGTCTTGGCGTCTCGGGCGAAGTCGCATCCTGGTCATCTGCTGCGGCGCGCACTCTGCTGTCCATGACCTCGTCGGAGGAACTGGCGGCTCCTCACGGTGATGCGGCAGATCGCCAACGATGCCATCTACACCGGCAATGATCTCTTCTCTCTGGAGAAGGACGAGGCCCGGGGGGACGTGGACAACATCGTCATCGCAGTCGAACACGACCGTGGGTGCGGTCGGGATGATGAGGCGATCAAGCACGTGGCCGAGCTGGTGAACTCCGGTACGCGCCGCTTCCTGGAACTGGAGCAGGACTTGGGTAAGGTGTGCGGCCGACTCGGAGCATCTCCCCAGCAGACGCAGGCAGCCGTGAAATACGCGGACGCGATGAAGGCATGGGTGATCGGCAACATCCAGTGGTCGACGGAGTCCGCCCTCTACCTGCCCGGCAACTACCTCCCCGCAAACGAACCCGGCTACGTCGAAGGGCTCCTCCCCGAAGCCCCCGTCTCAGACAGGCGAGTCACATGACCGCACAGCAAGAACCGAGGGTCGCTCTGGTCACCGGAGCCGCCAGCGGCATCGGCCGGGCGGCAGCCCTGCGACTGGCCACGGCCGGCTGGCGAGTGGCCGTCCTCGATGTCAACTGCGACGAGCTCAAGGGCCTGTGCGACGTCAGCTCCGGCATGCTTCCCTACGACTGCGACGTCACCGACCATGTGGCCGTGGCCGAGGTCGTCAGGCGGGTGTGTCAGGGCCTCGGTGTCCCGCGCCGCCTGGTGCACGCGGCCGGCAGCGCCGCTGCGGGTCCGTTGCTCCAGCACGGCATCGTAGGCCTCAAGCGGCTCATGGAGGTCGACTACGGCGGCACGCTCACCATGATTGAGGCGGTTGCGCCGGCAGGACACCTCGAAGGGGACTGACGAGGCGTCAGCGAAGTCAGCAACGAGTCAGCAAAGGTGTGATCAGAACCGACCAGAGATGATCGGACCTGCAACCCGACGTGAACCGGGGTTAACCTCATGACCCGGGAAGACGCTGGCCACGAGGCCAACCCGGGCCCCGCCCCTGCCTGGTTCGGGCGATCCCCGGCGTTGACCGAACTCTTCACTCCCCCCTCGGCTCCGAATCTGAGTTCGGACGGAGAGTGCGAGGCGATGCCCACGCATGGGCTGCCGGGTGCGAACCAGTTTCCCGCCAAGGGGCTGCCCGGCCTGGACTGATGGCGA
This sequence comes from Streptomyces sp. YGL11-2, assembly GCF_050054615.1. Lineage (NCBI taxonomy): Bacteria > Bacillati > Actinomycetota > Actinomycetes > Kitasatosporales > Streptomycetaceae > Streptomyces > Streptomyces sp. YGL11-2. Next base: position 116,509 of record NZ_JBNHIN010000026.1, on the reverse strand, counting down.
TGCCGCCCGGCGTTCCCGCCGCGCGGCTGCCGCACCGGCCCCGCTCCGCCCCCGCCCGCTCAGGGGCCCGGAGCGGAGCCAGTGCCGTGTGCGATGTGACGTATGAGGTCTGCGTCCTGGATGGCGCTCCAACTCCCCTCCCAAACTCGTCAGTTCGGGGAATACGGGATGGGGTGCCAGGCGGGCTATGGGCGGGGCTTCCTTGCGGGCTCTACACCAGCTTCTTCGGTGAAGCCGCCCATGACCACGGCCAGGGTTGGCTCGGCGCTGATCACTGCACCCGCGATCTCCAGCTCATGTCTTCGCCTTGTTCGCGCTGGCCGGCCTTAATACGCTCGCCCCGCTCTGCTCCTACCTGCTCCATCGCCACGTCGGCTTCCGCACCACACTGGACCGACTACATGACGCGTGCTCACGCTCGTCTACCTCGGGGCGCTGGCCGGGATGCGGATCAGCGAAACGCGCGGGAAGGCCGGGGCTCAGAGCCTCGTCGCGTAGAAGGCGACGGCGGAGGCTGCGGCGACGTTGAGGGAGTCCACTCCTGCGGCCATCGGGATCCGAACCCATTCATCAGCCGCGCGCAGGGCGTCGACCGACAGTCCCTCGCCTTCAGTTCCGAGCATGAGCGCCAGCTTCTCGTATCGACGGGCGGCCAGTTCGTCAATCGTGATCGACTTCTCGCCAAGGCACAAAGCAGCCGGCACGAAACCGTGCCGGCGGAACAGCTCGATGTCCTTCGGCCAAGAGGTCAGCCGGGTCCAGGGAACGCGGAAGACAGCGCCCATCGACACCTTCACAGCCCGCCGGTAGAGAGGGTCAGCGCAGCGCGGCGTGAGGAAGACGGCGTCCACACCCAGAGCGGCCGCGTTGCGGAAAGCAGCCCCCAGATTCGCATGATCAACTATGTCCTCGAAGATGGCAACGCGCTGACCTGCACCCTTTTGCAGACCCAAAGGCGACATCGCGCCGCCGTCTTCCGTCTTTCGGACTGCGACGGAGCAGGTGCTCCCCCTCTTCGCCGACTGCGCGCAACGGGCGCCCTCGGACCACGACTCGACCTGTTCAACCGTCAGCTCATCAGCACGCAGTCATATCCAACGCGCGAGAAGCGTGATCGTCACGGGGATGCGGTTGCAGTATTAGCCGTCCGCCGGTCCGTAGGGTCAACTCCGGTCGCACGCACGATGGTGTGTTGTAGACAGGCGGCGCACAGGGTTCGTGGCGCGCCCGGCATTGAGCCTGCGCACTCCTGTGATGTGTGGCTGGGATCTGGCCAACTGGCCGAGACCGGTGCCCTAATGGTCTCGGCGTGAGCCACTCCTTTCGGAAGCCCCAGGAGGCACCGTGTTCGCCGGCATACGCTCTCGGACCCTCGGCATCACCGCGGCACTCGCGCTCGCGTGCAGCGGTCTCCTCGCACCCGCCACAGCAAACGCCGACACCTCACTCCTGTCGTGCACCGGCACCCAGACCGTCACCTACGATCCGCCGCTCACCAACACCGCCAAGTCGACCAAGGTGACCATCACCGAGGTCTACACGTCCTGCAAGGACACAGCCGGCATCACGTCCGGCAAGGGAACGTTCCAACTCACCGAGACCGCGTCCTGCACCTCCCTCAACAACCCGCTCGGCACCCAGGACCAGCCCACCTACCAGTGGAACAACGACAAGAAATCCACTGTGCTCTTCAAGGTCACCTCCGTGGACCGACTGGGCAACGGCACATCTCAGGTCACGGCCGTCGGCACGGTGACCGACGGATTCGGGAAGGGCAGTGCCGCCACGCGTACGGTCACGCTGCCCGACCTGAGCGTCACCGCGTGTGCGGGCAAGGGAGTCCCGAGCCAAAGCGGCCCGGCGACACTGACCTTCGCGTAGCAGCCGCGGACGACACCCCGGCATCGGACGGCCGCTGTCCCGCACAGAGTGCCCCGCCGGTCGGCGGCGGGGCAAACTGTGCGGGCGGCGGTCAGCACTCCGGGTACCGACGCGGCGTCCAGGGCATCTACTCCTCGTCGCCGCCGTCGATGCGGCAGGAGGCACTGTCGAGGCTGAGCCAGGTGGCCTTCACGGTCCCGCCGTCTTGGATTCGCAAGGTGACGTGGCCCTTGGGGGGCGATGTCGAGGTGGAGTTCACGGCGCGCTGCGTCGGAAGCGACCGGGACGGTGCGGGGGGCGGCAGGGCGGTAGCCCTCCGGCAGCAGGGCAACGATGGCTTCGTCTACGGCTTGGCCGTCGGGCAGACTGATCCGGCCGCTGAACTCCAGTGTGTTCCATGGGTTGGCGCGGATCTGCGGCAACTGGTCGGGGTCGCCGCGAGTGTGAGCGCAGTCGGGATGCAAAGCCGGGAACCCTCTCAGGTTCGGAGGACGCGGGCACCTGGCTGGACCCTGTCGTCAGCTCCCGCCTGCCTCACGCCCCTCAGAGGCATCCCCCATACGGCAGTGGCTGAACCGCCATACCTCCTCTGCTCCTTTCCGCCCTTCCCGTGGCATTGGCATCGCGTTTCGACCGGATGAACATTCGGATGGGGCGACTGTGAGGAATTCCACCGACGGCCCGTCACATTCGCTCTCGTCCGCAACACCTACGAGTCAGGGGAGATGCATCATGGTGCGGGCTTTGACGAACCGGCACAGGCACCCGGGCCCGGGAATGCGGGTCGGCGTAGGCGTGGCGGTCCTGGTGGGCGGACTGCTCCCGCCGATGGTGGGCGCGGACAGCGCGGCTGCACAGCCGAACCAGCAGACGAGTTTCACGAATCCTGGCCGGTACACCTTCACGGTTCCCGGCCGCGTCACCGACGTGAAGACCCTCACCATCAGGGTCTGGGGTGCCGGGGCCGGCGGGAGCGGAGGAGCCGGTGGCGGCGGCGGTGGAGGCGGTGGTGGCGGCGGCAACGCCCTGCTCGCACAGGGCGGTGGCGGCGGGGGCGGAGGCGGAGGCGGCGGAGGAGGCGCCAGCGGCGGTGGCGGAGGCTCCGGCAGCTACGTGAAGTGCACCGACGTAGCTGTCGGCGGCGTGACCTTGACCGTCGTGGTGGGAGCAGGAGGGAGTGCCGGCGGTACGGGGCCCGGCGGCAGTGGTGGCACCGGCGGCAACAGTGGCGGCCCCTTCGGCGGCGCTCCCGGCAATGCAGGCACCTCCGCCGCCCTCGGGGGAGCCGGCGAGGACAGCAGGGTGACCCTCGTCGCGGGGGTGAACCTGGCGTTGGCTCCCGGCGGCACCGCCGGCACCAGGGCCGCGACCGGCGGCAGGGGCGGTGGCGGCGGTGCTCCCGGCGCGCTCGGTGGGGCCGGTGGTTTCGGCGGCGGCGGTGGGGGCGGCGGAACCATCAGCGGTTCCGGTGGTACCGGCGGCGGGGCAGCAAGCTGTGTGCTTGTTCTCAACGACAGGGCGAACGGCAACAACGGTAACGACGGTGCCGTGGGCAACTCCGGTACGACCGGCGGCAGTGGCGCGGGCCAACAGAACGGCACGGGCGGGGCCGGCGGCGGTGGTGGTACTGGCAGCAACGGCGGCAGCGGTGGGGCCGGTGGCGCCGGCAACACCGCCGACGGGTTCACCTTCGGCGCCGGCGGGGCCGGTGGTGGTGGCGGCAGGGGCGGCGCCGGAGGGGCTGGC
>NZ_JBNHIN010000026.1:53749-112774 GCF_050054615.1 Streptomyces sp. YGL11-2 | reverse complement strand
GTTGGTGGCGCCGCCCCCACCAGCGGAGGTACTTCCGCCGCCAACGGGTCTGCTGGTAGTGCCGGGGACAACGGCGGGGCCGGAAACGTCGGCGGCAACGGCGCCGTCGTCATCGACGTGTCGTCAGTTCCCTGACCCTGAAACCGGATGTCCGTAGAACGCACCACGTTGTAGGCCGGGCTTCCCCGAGAAGCCCGGCCAGCGGCCATTCATTCCGACCGCAGGTCGAGCGGAGTCCCGCGGCCTGAGCCTGGAGAGTCCAAAAGGGTCCCGGCCCGGACTGTGGCGCGGAAGTCGGGCCCCGGTGTCACTCCCCGCCTCCCTTGCCTTCTCTGCCCTCCGAGCCTCCGGCCTTGCCTTCGTCGCCTCCCCTGTCTCCCCTGCCTTCCTTGCCTTCCCTGCCCTCGGAGCCTCCGCTCCTGTCTTCGCCGCCTCGCTTGTCTCCCATGACGTCGGCGCTGTTGTCGCAGCCCATGCGGGAGCCCATCGAGGTGGCCTGCGCACCCGGGGAGCCCTCGCCGCCGATCGCGTTGCCCAGCAGGCCGTTGAGGATCCCGACCTCGCCGAGGACGTCGACGTTCGTGTCGTGCGACCGGCACTGGCTGCCCTGCCTGATCTCGAAGTCGGTGCCGCCCCTCCCGCCTTCCTTCTCGCCGTGGGCGTACGCGGTGCCGGCGCCGAGGAAGCCGAAACTGCCGAGGACGACGGCCACAACGGCAGCGTTCTGAAGCTTGCGCATTTCTTCTCCGGTGGTCGAACGGATACAATCCGTGATATAGGGGCTTCGTACAGTCACATGAGACTAATGCGAAATATGCCGCAGGCATTCGATGACGCGCCGGATTCGCCGGATTCACGGCCTTCGCGAACGAATGGCTGTCGGGGAACCGTCCTGCGCCCCCTGAGCGGGGCAGGACATCGACCGGCCGTGGCAGGGGCAGGCGCTTCACTCCAACGGCCCTAACCCGATGGGCCGGAGTGCGCGCCGCTCATAGCGGCCTTGGCCGGAAGGTCACGGAAGTCCTGGAGCCAGCGGTTGAGAAAGCCTCTACGATCCGGTTGATCACCGAACCGGGGAGGGGACATGGCCGAGGGCCGGGAAACGGACGCGGTCGCCGAGAGACCGGTGGAGCTGGCCTACCGGCCGACCGTCGGCGAATTGTCGCCCGCGCTGCGGGCACGCGCGAGGAGCACCGGCGCGGGACGCTTTCAGCGCGGGGCGCTGGTCTGGATGGTGGCGGTCACGACCATCGGCGCCCTGCTGTCGGCGGCTGGCTCCGGCCACCGGGACACACCATGGCCCCTGTCCTGTATGCGGGGGTGGTGGTCTTTGTCGCCTTCATGACTGCGGCGCCGTGGTTGCAGGCGCGCCGCCTCCACCGGCTCGCCGAACGGCAGGGGGACATCCGCGGGACGGTCGACGACACCGGGGTCCGGCTCACCACCGCGCACAGCTCGGCCAGCCACGACTGGCACCTCTACTCACGCTATGTCGAAACGCCTGAGCTGTTCGTGCTTCTCAGCGCCGACAAGTCCGCCGTCGGCTTCGCCGTCCTGCCCAAGCGGGCCGTGGCGGACCCGGAGGAGGTGGACCGGCTGCGGGCGGTCCTCGACCGGCGGCTCGTGCGCGCGGACGACGCCCAGGCGCCCGGAAGCCCGCGGAGCAGGGGCCGGGCCATCGGCCGCGGGGTCGGCTCCGTCGGACTGTTGCTGCTGGGGCTGCTGCTGTTCTTCTTCGCCTTCGCCGCCGTCCAACACGCCGCGCACCCGGACCGCTTTCCCGGGATCCAGAACAACACCACCCCGATATCGGCCGTCATGCTGGGGCTGGGGGCGCTTGCGGTCGCCGGGGCTTGGTGGCTCGTCCGGCGGATGACGGCCATGCGGATCGTGACCGCCATGCTCGCCGCCCTTGTCCTGCTGGCCGGTGGCGCCGCCCTGCACCGCGTTGAGCCGATGCTCCGCTGCTGGGGCTCGGACCGGATCGCCCGCGGGCCCGAGGGCGCCTACGTCTGCTACGACTTCTGAGCGGGCCACGGTCTCCAAGCGGGCCCGGAAATCATCTCCCTGCGGCGGGCCGCAGAAGCCCCGCAGTCAGCAGGGCGGTAAGAACCGTGTCACCGATCGCTCGTTGCCTTGGACATCAGCGGCCGTCTTGGTGTTCCCAGTCGCGGGCGGGGGTGTGGGATGTTGTTGCAACCGAGGCCGTGGCCGCCAGTGCCGGAGCTGACCGCGCAGGTGGCGCGGGCGGTGGCGGCGCGGGGCCCGTACCCGTTGGCTATGCGGGTCCGTGACGAGCTGGGCGAGCTGTTCGCGAACGCGGAGTTCGCCGAGGCGTTCGGGGCTCGGGGGCGGCCGGGTTCCTGGTCTGCGACGGCGGCAGCTGCCGCAACTTCAGCCGCCTCCTGGACACCTTCACGCAACGCCGGGCCCGTACAAAGGGAGCGGCCGTGACCACCACCAGCAGCAGCCCATAGCAGTGGTATTGCCCGACCGATGCCCAGTGGTCCGAGGCGGCCAGGTGGCAGGAGGAAGTCGAGGACGATCCCGGTACTCATGCCCGATCGAGCCTGCTTGAAGGGCACGGGCTCACTTCCGGTGCGAACGCACCGAGCAGCGCGCGTACCTCCTCACCCTCACCGCCCAGGACATCGCCAATGTGGTCGCCATGAGCCCGACTGCGCACCACATCGATCCCGCTGAGCTGCACAGCAGAATCGCTGGCTTGGACACCCCTTTGCAGGTGGCCGCGTCCTTCATCACGTCGATCTACCGACCCCGTTGAACCGAGATCACCGGCACCGGCTGCCAGGGGCTGGCAAGGTCCGTCCCTGGCAGCTCCCAGAGTTCGAGTACCGCCGGTACTGAGGGCGGTTCATTCTCCCAGGGCACGGGCGTGGGCCGACTGGCCGGTCGCGGGCATGCGCGAGCCGCATATGCCTGGTCTTGTGAACGGCATGACCGCCACTGACCCAGGAGAGATCACCTTCCATAGACCCCCTACCCCTGCCCGACGCCCCGCCAGGAAGGCGTCGGGCCGACATCGTCCGAGCCCCCCGCAACGGTCCCGCCGTCGCCGTCGTCTCTGTTGGTGTTCGGCCACCGTCCTGCTACTGCCCTGCGTACTGGCCGCCTCCGGCGCACCGCCACACCCGGGGCATCGGCACGCGGCACGCTATCCCATGCGCGTCAGCGCCTATGTGGCCAACAGCGGCGCGGGGATCGTCCAGGTCTATGACACCCGCCTGGAACGCAAGGTCGGCGCCGTTGCGGTGGGCCGCGGCCCCACCGGGGTGGGAGCGAATCCGGACGGGGACGCGGTCTACGTCGCCAACGGGCGTAGTGACACCGTCTCCGTCATCAACACCGGCAACCGGCTGGTCACGGCCACGCTGCCGGTCCGCCACCGGCCCTTCGCGGCGATGCCAACCCGCGACGGCCGCTATGTGCTGGTGGCCAACTTCAGCTCGGACTCGGTCTCGATCCTCAGCTACCCAGCCTGCCACCTGATCGCCACCGTGCGCGTGGGGCCGCTGCCCCACAGCATCGCCACACTGCCAGACAGACGCGCCTACGTCAGCGACAACGGCGGTGGCACGGTGACCGTGCTCGACACGCACGGGCAACCGGTTCGGGACATCCCGGTGGGCGACTTCCCCAGCGGGATCACTTCGTCGCGCTCCGGCAACCGGGTGTACGTCTCCAACACCGGTTCCGGCACCGTATCGGTCATCGACACCCGCAGCGACACCGTGGTGGCCACCCTGCCAGGCGGTCAGGCGCCGCTGGGCATCGCGGTCAGCCCCGACGGCCGACGCCTTTACGTCGTCGATTCGGCCCGGAACTGCCTGCTGATCATCGACGCCGTCACTCGCCGCGTCATCGGCCACGTCCCTGTCGGTGTCCAGCCGGAAGGTGTCGCGGTCACCCCGGACGGCCGGCGGGTGTGGGTGACCAACGAACAATCCGACACCGTCTCGGTCATCGACCCCCTCGCCCAGCGCGTCCGAGCCACCCTGCCGACCGCACACGAACCCGAAGGCATCGCCATCACCCCCCGCTGAACCTGATATTGCTCCAGGGCGCTGCGGTCTATTCCCACCCTGCGACGAATCACCGCCGCCCACCACGCCGGAAACCTCGCCGCCCAGCTCACCCGGCCCGGCCGCCATCCCTGTGGCCTACGAATTGCGCCCCACGCCCACCGTGACCCCGACATCCGCCGTGGATGAACGGTCAGCGGCGTGGTGCGGCTGCTCCCAGGCAGTCTGCAAAAGCTTCACTCCTTGTGGGAGACGATGTACTGCGTGACAGCCGTGAACCCGGCCAGGATCACGGCGGCGATCGTTGAGCGTGCCGCCGACGGGAGCCAGCAGCTTCGCCGAGTCGGATGTCGTCGCCGTCAGGTTGAAGAGCCGGTTGACCAGCGGCAAGCCCTTGACGAAGAGCGTGACCATCACCAGTGCGAGGGCGGCCACCAGCGCGTACCTCTGCCGTCTGAAGACCAGCCGCGAGCAGAGAACTCCGATGGCGACACCCGCCCGTGCGCAGGTGAGCTGAGCCTCCAGGCCCAGGAGGAGGTCGACCACGGCGATGAAGAACGCGGTGGGCGGCGTCGGTCTGATCTGTGCAGTTTGATCTTGCGATTTCCATCCGCTGGTGCCGCCAGCGCGCTGCCCTGTCGGTGTAGCGGTAGGTGACGCTCTACTGACGCCGGCTGCCTTTTCATGGTGTGGGCGGCAGTTGGCCGTCAGGGGGCCGGGTTCGGCCGTCGTCGAGAACGGCGATCAGGTCGTCACGGCACTCCTGAAGATCTGCAAGCGGTGCCCGTGTCGACTTCCGTTGCGAAGAGGTACGCAGATGCGCCCCGCGCGCGGGTACCGCGGCCTAGACTTGCAGAGTTCTTCAATTCGCTAGTTGTCGTAGCAGTGAACCGTTGCGTGTGGAGGTTTGGGTGGGCGGCTTCGCCGAAGCAGTGCTGGAGCGGGTGCGTCGGGCGCGGGCCGCGGTCGCGGAGGCGTGCGAGGCCGAGGACGCGTACGCGGTGGCCGTGGCCGAGGACGAGCTGGACGACGCACTGCGGATAGCGCGCGGCCTGGGCGTGGATCCCGGTGTCGCTTCGGAGGGTGAGAACGGGAGCGTGGCATGAACGGGATGCAGGTTCCGCTGTATCAGGCGAAGGCGGAGTTGTTCCGGATGCTGGGGCATCCGGTGCGTATCCGGGTGCTGGAGTTGCTGCAGGACGGGGCGATGCCGGTGCGCGACCTGCTGGCGGCGATCGAGATCGAGCCGTCCAGCCTTTCGCAGCAGCTGGCGGTGTTGCGCCGGGCGGGGATCGTGACCGCGACGCGGGGCGGCTCGACCGTGGTCTACGAGCTGGCGGGTGGGGATGTGGCGGAGCTGCTGGGGGCGGCGCGGCGGATCCTCGTGGAGTTGCTGGCCGGGCAGCAAGACCTGCTCGCCCAGCTGAGGGAGTCCGGCGCGGGTGTGCGGGAGGGTGCGTCGTGAGGTGGGCGGGTCGCTTCCTGCCGCGAAGGCAGGAGATCTCGCCTACCGCTGCCTGTGAGCACACGTTGCCGCAGGTACGGCGGCATGTGTTCACCGTGCCCGTCCGGCCCGGTGCGGTGCGCATGGCCCGGCGGGAGGCGGAGGCGAAGCTCGCCGAGTTCGGTATCGCCCCGAAGTCGTTTCTTTCGGACGCGGCGCTGCTGGTGGTCAGCGAGCTGGTGGCCAATGTGCTGCGCCACGCCGCGGACCGGTCGCCCACGGCGGATGTCGGGGTCACGGTCGGCGCCGGGCAGCTCGTGATCGGCGTGGCTGATCGAGACCCTCGGATCCCGAACGTGGAGGGCGATGCGGTGGGTGCAGGGCTGCGGACCGTTGCCGAGCTGACCGCGCGGTTCGGCGGCACGCTCACGGTCGAACCTGACTGGGCCGGCCACAGCAAGGACGTCCTGGCCCGCTTCTTGATCCCCGATGCTGATGCCCGGTGAACCATGGTGGAAAGAAACCCTGGGTCCGGCGCTGTGAGATCACGTACCTGCGTGCCGACGACGACTGCCCCTCGCCTGAGGTGCACCTCGACGAGATCACCATGCTGGTCAAAGTGGGCCGGATCGACGGGGCTGCCGGTCCGCATACACCCCGTCACTGGATCACCGAGCCCTGATATCCGATACCTCAGGAGAGCAGCTATGCCTGATGACCAGGCCAACGGCCAGTCGATACCCGAACCGTCCTTCGGCGGTGGGATGTCCGAGGAGCGGAAGGAGCGGGGGGCGTCCTTGCGGGTGTTCCTCTACATCGCCGGCAGCCATCTCCTGCTGGGGTTCATGGCGCTGCTGTTCTATCTGGGCAGTCACGCCGGCAAGTAGGCGACGGTCCTGGCCGTACGGGAGAAGGGGAGGCGGAGGACGGTGATCGCTGTCGTGGGTCATGCGGATCTCACGCCGCAGGTGCTGAAGCCGCTGGAGGCCGAGTTGAGCGGCAGGCTGAAACGTCTGGCCGGGCCGGGGTCGATGGTCCTGATACGGGCCGGTCGGGGCCTGCCGGTCGTGGCCGGGCGGGCGGCGCGCAAGGCCGGGCTGCCGCTGGTGGTCGTGCTGCCCTCGCAGGGCTCCGTGCCGGCGCTGCTCCCGGGCCCCGACCGGGCGGCGGCCGGTGAGCTGCTGTTCCTGGCCGCGCATGTGCGCTTGGTTCCTTACGACCCGGCGGACCGGAGCGCATGTAGGAACGCCGATGAGCGCCTTGTCTGCTCCAGCCGTCATCTGCTGGTGGTCCGAGACGGCTCGGCGCCCCGCGACCAGGACGCCGCAGCACACTTGATCGCCTACGCCCGCAGCCAGGGCATCGCAACCGACACTCTCCGGGCTCGCGACTGCATACGTGGCAGCACGCAGCCCCTTGCCTTCCCCAGCGAGTCCTCGTGAACGCCGCGCCGACCGGCTCTGTGCGCAGGGTCGAGCTCTCGTGTGCGGAGTGCTTGGAGTTGCTGGCCGGGGTCACGGTGGGGCGTGTGGTCTTCTCCCATCACGCGCTGCCCGCCATCCGTCCGGTCAATCACCTCATCGACGATGGCCGAGTGGTGATCCGCACCCATCAGGACGCCTCCCTGGTGGGATCGACGTCGGTCTTCGGTGTTGTCGCGTATGAGGCCGACGCGCTCGACCCGGTCACCCGAACCGGCTGGAGCGTGACCGTCACCGGTACGGCGAGCGTGGTGCGCGCCCCCGCCGAACTGGCCCGGTACCGGGTCCTGTTGACTCATTGGGCCGACGGCGGCAGCAGCGCGGACCAGGTCGTGCGCATCAACCCTGACATCGTCACCGGCTACCAACTGGTCCGCACCGGCCCCGCGCCGACATAGCGATCCAGCGGCGACAAGCTCACAGCCACGCCGGGAACCCCTGGGCTCGCCGATCTTACGAATAACCAGCTCAGACCCTCGTTTAGAGAGGGTGTCTCACGTGGCAAGTTTCGCGAACTTCTTGTAGCAGGTTAGGGCGGCGGCCAGGCCGAGGAAGGCGAGGAAGTGCGAGCCCTTTCGTTCGTATCGGACGGGTGAGGCGGCGGTAGCCGAAGAGCCGGGCGATCGACCGTTCGATCTTCCAGCGGTGCCGACCGAGGCGTTCGCCGGACTCGATGCCGGGCCGCGCGATGCGCGCGACGAGCCCGCGCTGGCGCAGCCAGGCCAGGTGTTCGTCGGAGAAGTACGCCTTGTCCGCGCGGAGTTTGACGGGTCGGCGCCGCCGTGGTCCCCGGCGGGACCGGACGGCGGGTATGCCGCGGAGGAGCGGCTTGAGGGCAAGGCTGTCGTGCATGTTCGCGCCGGACACGGCGACGGCGAGCGGGATGCCCTGGGCATCGGACAGCACGTGCAGCTTGCTGCCCTTCTTGCCGCGATCGACCGGGTTCGGCCCGGTCAGCGATCCCTCCTTTTGGCGCGGACGGAGGCCGCGTCGACGATCGCCGAGGTCCAGTCCACCTCGCCCCGGGCCCCGAGTTCGTCCAGCACGGCCCGGTGCAGCCGACGACACAGGCCGGCCTCGGTCCATACCGTGAAGCGGCGATGCGCGGTGGCGGGCGACGTGCCGAACGTCGGTGGCAGATGCCGCCAGGCACAGCCGCTGGTCAGCGCGTACACCACTGCCGTGCACACGGTCCGCTCGTCACACGGAGCGGTCCCACCACCTTGCGGACGAGCAGCGAACGACGGCAGCAACGGGGCGGCCAGCTCCGAGAGTTCATCAGGAACCAGCCGCTTCGATAGATCAGCACCCACGACCGGCATCGTGCCGCACGAACATCACGTCACGTGAGACAACCTCTACGCCTTGATTGGTGCGGCCGACCTGGCGGCCTGCTCGATCTTCGCGCAGTAGGCTGCACGGGCTTCCTCGTCGATCTGCTTCTCGTGTTCGGGGCGCACCCCGGTCCGGCCGTCGAGGCCCTCGCGCAGGATATCGGCGTGCCCGGCATGCCGGTTGGACTCGCCGAGGACATGGACCATGATGGCGAACAGGTTCGCGTTGGGATAAGGCTCCGGCCACCACGGCACGTGGCCGGGGGCGTTGAGGGGAAGCTCGTTGATCGTCGCGTCCGAGTGTTCCCACGTGCGCCGGTAGAACCCGATGATCTGATCGCGGGTCTCGTCCTCGGTCGCCCACAGATCACTGCCGTTGTAGTCCTGCCACTGGGGCAGCGGTTCCGGGGAAGGCCGGTCGAAGACCTCGCCGAAGTACCTGGCCTCGATGGTGGCCACGTGTTTGACCAGGCCGAGGAGGTTGGTCCCGGTCGCTGTCAAAGGTCGGCGGGCGTCGTATTCGGACAAGCCGTCGAGTTTCCAGAGCAGCGCCTTGCGGTCCCGCCGCAGTCTCCCGTGCAGGTCCTCTTTGGCGAATTCATCGATCATGTGGCATGAGCCTGCCATGGGCTGCTCGTGGTCTCAAGATCCCGTACGTGGTCCGCAACGACTGGCAGAGCCAATGCCTGGCCATGGACGCCGCCCTGACCTGCTACAAGAAGCTCGCGAAACTTGCCACGTGAGACAACCTCTTAGAAGGCAGGACAAGCTTAGAGTTCATAACGCAACGTGAATAGCCGCCGCTTCCGGCCTGGGATAGCTGGTTGCCATACAGCCCCCAGAACAACCAGGTGCAGAGTGACACAGAGGACGAGATTCACGCCGTTGGCTAGATCACGTTGGCGCAAGCTATCGGCCTCGGCTCGCGACTCTATTTCCCGAGCCTGTTCCGCGGCCATTTTCCGGGCGCCGCCCTATCTTTCCCATGCTTCGACCTGATCGTCGACCTGTGCCATCCTCAGGGCGTCGCGGAGGGCTCGCCGCTGTTCTGGCGACATCACGCCGAAGAAGGCGACGAGCGCGGCGGCGGGGTTGTCGCTGGTGGACCATGCTTCGTTCATCAGCGCGGCTGCGTAGGCAGCCCGGGTGGAGACCGCCTTGTACCGATAGGCGCGGCCTTCGGTTTCGCGGCGGACCCAGCCCTTCTGATGGAGGTTGTCCAATACGGTCATGACGGTGGTGTAGGCGATCGGCCGTTCCTTCTGGAGGTCCTCCAGGACTTCTCGAACGGTGACCGGGCGGTTCCACTCCCATACCCGCGTCATTACCGCGTCTTCCAGATCTCCCAAGGGCCTCGGCATGCAAGAAGAATAGTGGGAGACGTCGTGAATTCCGATTATTTTCGCTGCGTTTGAGCCGGAAGGAAGTGGAGCCTGGGGTGGTGAATCTCAGGCTGCATGGAGCGGAAATGATCTCGTAAGCCTCGCCGATGCGCAGGCCGCGATCGTCCGCGGAGTTCTCCGGTGTGCGCCCGCGCACCCGTCTGCGTCGTGGTCACAGGTCGTTGCCGGCGTAGGAGAGGTTGAAGCTTTTGTTGGTCAGGGGGAAGTCGGGGACGATGGTGTCGGCCAGGGCCAGGGGCAGGGCGGGCCAGTTGAAGAAGGACGGGTCGACGGGTTTGACGCGGGCCAGGGTGTGGTCGGGGTTGAGTTCCACGCGGGTGGTGATGGTGCCGCGCCAGCCTTCGACGATGCCCACCCCGGAGCCCGGTGCCTCGGTGCTGGAGAGCGGTGGCCAGGTGGTCGTCGCGTCGGGGTGCAGACCGGCGGCCAGATGGTTGATCAGGTCCGTGGAGGTGTCGATTTCCTCGGCTCGGACGAGGAAGCGGGCCAGGACGTCGCCGCGGGTGTGGGTGGGGGTCGTGGGTGGCTGGTCGTAGGTGTGGAAGGGGTGGGCGGTGCGGGCGTCGGTGGGCAGGCCGCTGGCGCGGGCGACGTAGCCGAGGCAGCCGAGGTCGCGGGCGGCTTCGGTGGTCAGTGCGGCGGTGCCGGTGAAGCGGTCGCGGATGGTGGGGTGAGCCAGGGCGAGGTCGGCGATCTGGCGGAGGTCGTCGCGTACGGCGCGCATCCGGGCGGGGTCGGGGAGGGAGCGGAGCACGGCGCCGCCGGGGATGATCCCGCCGCGCAGGAGGCGGTGGCCGGTGATCTCGTCGTTGAGGCGCAGGAGTTGTTCGCGGACGCGTTGGGCCTGGGCGTTGAGGATGGAGTGGCCGACGTCGTTGCACAGTGCGCCGAGGTCGGCGGTGTGGTTGTGGAGGCGTTCGAGTTCCAGGAGGAGGGCGCGGGCGCGCTGGGCGGATGCGGGGACGTGGGTGCCGGTGGCTTCTTCGATGGCGAGGCAGTAGGCGAGGGCGTGGCCGACGGCGGTGTCGCCACTGATGCGTTCGGTAAGCGGGAGGCCGTGCTCGACGGTGCGGCCTTCGAAGAGTTTCTCGATGCCTTTGTGGACGAACCAGAGGCGGGCTTTGAGGCGGAGGATGGTCTCGCCGACGACGGAGAAACGGAAGTGGCCGGGTTCGATGAGTCCGGCGTGGACGGGGCCGACCGGGATCTCGTAGACGCCGTCGCCCTCGACCTCCAGGAAGGGGTAGGGGCCTTCTTGTTCGGCGAAGGGCGGTGGGGGGCCGGCGTCGGGGCGCATGGGGTACCAGCCTTTGGGCCAGTGGAAGTGGCGGACCAGGCGCTGGGGCAGCGGGCGGTCGAGGGGGACGATGCCGTGCAGGTCGCGCATCTCGCGTTCGAACCGGCCGGTGGGGAAGGAAAGGTGGGCGAGGGTGGGGAGTTCGGGCCGGTCGGCGTCGAGGCGTACGTGGAGTTCGGTGCGGGTGTCGGGTGGGCCTGAGGTGAAGAGGTAGACCACGCGGATGGCGCGTCCGCCCGGAGCGTCGTCGGTGTCGTGGTGGGCGGCGACCAGGGCGATGCGATGGCCTGCGGCGAGCAAGTCTCCTGCGTACTTAGGTAGTTCGGGTGCGGCGATGTGGGTGATCTCGCGGATGGCGGGGTGTTGTGGCACGGGTCAGTGCCCTCCCAGGATTGCGGTGGCGGCGGTGAGCAGATCGGTCAGCGGGCCGGCCGATACCCCCAGGGCGGCGCAGGCCAGCAGCCCGGCGGCGAGCGGCAGTGAGGCCGCGGCCCCCAGGCGTACGGGAGCGGCGGGGGTGCCGGGCGCGAGGGGAGGCGGGCCGAGCAGCATCGTGGCGGTGCGCAGGGCGAGGGCGGCGAAGGCGGTCAAGGCAAGCAGCAGGGCGAGGGCGGTGAGCCAGCCCAGTCCGGCCGTGAATCCGGCTCGTACGATGCCCAGTTCGGATGCGAAGAGGCTGAAGGGCGGGAATCCCAGCAGCGCGACGACGGCCAGGCCGAAGGCGGCACCGAGGCCGGGCACGCGGGCCAGCAGGCCCCGCACCCGGCCGATCCGCGTCGTGCGCCTCAGGTGCAGGATGTGGCCCGAGGAGCAGAAGGCGACGGTCTTGGCCAGCCCGTGGCCTGCGATGTGCAGGAGCACGGCGGCTCGCGCGAGCGGGGTGCCGATGGCGGCACCGAACGCGATCAGGCTCATGTGCTCCATGCTCGAATACGCCAGCATCCGCTTGTAGTCGCGCTGGCCGAGCAGCAGGGCCGCGGCCAGGGCCAGGGTGAGCAGGGCGGCGATGGCCAGCAGGGTCTGGGCGTAGCCGGGGCCCAGTGCGGCATCCGCGATGACCTTGCCTCGCAGGACGGCGGCGAAGGAGACGGCGAGCAGGACCCCCGACATCAGGGCGGAGACGGGAGCGGGGGCTTGGCTGTGGGCGTCGGGGAGCCAGGCGTGCAGCGGCACGAGACCGGCCTTGGCGCCGAAGCCGAGGATCAGCAGCGCGATGCCCAGGCGGGTGACCGCGGGGTCCAGGCTGTCGGCGTGAGCGACGAGGGTCGGCCAGTCCAGCGCGGTCGCTTCGGGGATGCCTGCTGCTCGTGCCGCGTAGTAGAGCAGGACGATACCCAAGAAGGCCAGCGCGATCCCGGCCGAGCAGATCACCACGTACTTCCAGGCGGCTTCGACGGATGCGCGGGTGCGGCGGTGGCCGACCAGGAAGGCTGTGACGATGGTGGTGGCCTCGATGGCCACCCACAGCACCCCGAGGTTGCCGGCCAGTACCGCCGCGCACATCGCGCCCAAAAAGGCGTGAACGAGGAGGTGGTAGAGGCGGGCAGTGCCCTGTGTGGCGTGCCCGGCGGCGCGCTCGTGCGCCAGGTAGGCGGGCCCGGTGGCGCAGGCGACGGCGGCGACCGCGCCGACCACCAGCAGCATCCACACCGTCAATGCGTCCGCACGCAGCACACCGCCATACGCATTGACCGCGCCGCCGCCCCGCATCGCATGGGCCAGCACGATGGCGGAGGCCAGGATCGCGGCAGGTGAGACCAGACTCAACCACGGGGTCGGCGCATATCGCCGGATGGCGGCGTAGGCCGCGCCGGTGGCCAGGGGCACCGCGATGGGGGCAGAGAGAACGAGCGCGGAGGCGGTTCCTCCCAGTGAGCTCGGCGAAGTCGGCATCAGTCGTGCAGCTCCCGCAGGTCGTCGATGTCGGTGGTGCCGAAGGCCGTGCGCATGCGGGTGGTGAGGATCTGCAGCACCAGGACCGCCAGCAGCACGTCGAAGGAGACGCCGAGTTCGACGATCAGCGGCACTCCGGAGGCGGCCAGGAATGCGGTGGCGGTGATGCCGTTGTCCAGCAGCAGGAAGCCCACCACCTGGGCCAGTGCCCGGCGCCGGGTGGCCAGGACGAACAGGCCGATCAGCACCACCGCCAGGCCGACCGGCAGGGCGCGGGCGGCCGGGCCCGGGTTGAGGGCGACCAGCGGCCGGGCGACGGCGTAGGCGAGCAGGGTCAGGGCGGCAGCGGTGAGCAGGGATGCGGCGACGTTGACCAGCGGTTGGGTTTCGCGGGCCTCGCTGACGTCCTCCTCGTAGTGATGCTCCTCCCCCGCCGACGGCACCAGGGCGGCCAATGCCCGGCGCATCAGATAGGGCAGCACCCCGGCTCGCAGTGCGCCGATGCCGGCGGCGAGCTCGATCAGTCCCCAGCG
This sequence comes from Streptomyces sp. YGL11-2, assembly GCF_050054615.1. Lineage (NCBI taxonomy): Bacteria > Bacillati > Actinomycetota > Actinomycetes > Kitasatosporales > Streptomycetaceae > Streptomyces > Streptomyces sp. YGL11-2. The sequence goes on along the minus strand of NZ_JBNHIN010000026.1, from coordinate 99,346 downwards.
TTGCTCATGGAGCCCGATCAGGAGGGGGATGGCGGCGAGTGCGATGCCCTGGAGGGCGAAGGTCCTTACGATCGCCACCAGTTCACGCCGCCACAGCACCACCACGGCCGCGAGCAGGAAGGCCCCGCAGGCCAGGTCCAGGAGCTGGGTGTAGGTACCTGTGCTCATCGGCTCCTCACTCCCCGCTCAGGAAGTACGAGGAGGTGACCGCGAGCAGCGCCAGCAGGAAGGACCCGGCCAGCAGCTCCGGGACCCTGAACAGCCGCACCTTGGCCCAGAACACCTCAGCCGCCGCCAGTACCGTCCCCAGTACCGCGACCTTCACGACGAACGCCGCCAGCGCCACCGCCAGCGCCGCCCACGAGGCGTCGGTGGCGATGCCCCACGGTGCGAACAGCGAGGCCAGCAGACCCAGCAGGACCGTCAGCCGCATCTGCGCGCCCAGTTCGACCAGCGCGAGGTCAGGACCTGCGTACTCCAGCACCATCGCCTCGTGGACCATCGTCAGCTCCAGATGCGTGGACGGATTGTCGACCGGAATCCGGCCGGTCTCCGCCAGCACCGCCACCGCCAGCGCCGCGGTGGCCAGCAGCCCGGCGGGTGAGGCCAGCCGCGACGGCTCCCTGACCGCACCGGCCACGATCGCGGGCAGATTCGTCGACCCGGCCGGTATCGAGAACGCGAACACCGCAACCAGGATGGTCGGTTCGACAAGCGCGGCCACCGTCATCTCCCGGGAGGCGCCCATCCCGCCGAAAGCCGTACCCGAATCCAGCCCCGCCAGCGCGAGTGCCACAGTACCCAGCGCCAGCAGCGCGACGACCACGATCAGGTCCGCGTGGGCGCTGACCGGGGTGGTGGTGGACAGCAGCGGCACCAGCGCGGCCACCACGGCAGTGGTGGCGACCAGCAGGGCAGGAGCAGTGCGGAAGGCGGGGCCGGTGCCGATGGGGGTGATGGGCTCCTTGCGCAGCAGCTTGCGCGTATCGCGCCAGGGCTGAAGGATCCCGGCACCCGCCCGGCCCTCCATCCTCGCCCGCACCTGCCGCATCCATCCCGCCAGCAACGGAGCACCGCCGACCACTGCCACGATCTGCCCAGCCACCGCGGCGAATCCGGTCCCGTTCACCAGCCCACCGCCAATACCAGCAACAGGGCGACCAGGCCGAAGAAGCCGTAGCCGAGATAGAGGTGCACGCTGCCGCCCGCCAGCCGACGCGCCGCCCCGCCCAAGCGCGCCAACGCGGCCAACACGGGCTCGTACAAGCGGTGTTCGATCCGGTCGGGCACTCGCCGCTGGTAGCGCACCCGCTCCACCAGGTAAGCGGATTCCCGCACGGGGGTGACATCCACATCCTGCTCCGGCGCCAGCACATCATCGAAGACCCGCTGCAGCGGCTCGGCGAACGAGGTGGCCGTATAAGCCATGCGCGGGGTGGGCGCGCCCCCTCCGCAGTCCCACAGCCGGGCATTCTTCCGCCGCCTGCGGCGACGCCCGATCAGGCGGGGCAGCCCTGCCGCCACCGCCAGCACCGTCGCAAGTGCGGCGACCACCCACACCGGCGCCAGCGACGCCGGCACCTGCTGCAACCGCACCTGGAGACCACCGCCGGACAGCGCCTTGGCACCCGTCAGACCGGCCGCCGAGGCAGCCCGGTCCAGCCCGCTCCCCAACACCCCCGGAACCAAAGCCAGTCCCGCGCAGCATGCAGCAAGCAGCCCCATCCCCACCAGCATCGTCGGCGGGCTCTCCACCGCCTTGTCTGCCTGCTTGCTGCGCGGCCGGGCGAAGAACCCCACCCCCAGCGCCTTGACGAACACCGCCGCCGCCAGCCCAGCCGAGAGCGCGATCACCGCGACCGCCAGCGGCAACACAATCGCCGTCGCCACCCCCGGCACCACCAGACCATGGATCAACGACTGCAACAGCAACCACTCGCTGATGAACCCGTTCCCCGGCGGCAGCGCCACCGCCCCCAGCGCCCCCAGCGCGAACAGCACGGCCGTCAGTGGCATACGCGCCCGCAGGCCCCCCAGCCGGTCCAGGTCCCGCAGCCTCGTGGCCCGCAGTACCGACCCGGCAGCGCAGAACAACAGGGCCTTGAAGGCGGAGTGGTTGACCACATGCAGCAACGCAGCCACCAGCGCAAGGGCTGCCAGCGGCCCATCACCAGTCGCCGCGAACAGCCCGGCCGCCCCAATGCCGACCAGGACGAGTCCCATGTTCTCGCTCGTCGAGTACGCCAGCAGCCGCTTGAGGTCCGAAGCCATCGCCGCCTGCAAGATCCCATACACCGCGGAGATGGCGCCGACCGCGATCAGCCCGAGCCACCACCACAGTGGGCCCCCGCCGAGCAGATCGAAGCCCACCCGCACGATCCCGTAGATCCCGAGGTTGACCATGGCTGCGCTCATCAACGCCGAGACGTGGCTGGGGGCTTCGGGGTGTGCGCGCGGCAGCCAGGCGTGCAGCGGGACCCCGCCCGCCTTCGAGGCGAACCCCGCTGCCACCGTCACGAACACCACCGCGCGCACCCACGGCGGCATCCCGGCTGCCCCGGCCCGCAGCGAAGCGAAGCTCTGTCCCCCGGCCCGCGCGGCGAACAGCGCCAGCCCCACCAGCAGCAGCACCAGCCCCAGGTGCGTCATCACCGCATACCAGAGCCCGGCCTGCCGTACCGCGGGCCGCTCCCGGTGCTCGGCCAGCACCAGCAGCAGCGAAGCCAGCGCCATCACCTCCCACAGCACCAGAAATGCGGAGACTGAGGCCGCCACCGGGACCAGCATCAACGTCCACGCGAACAGCGGCAGTAAGGCCTGCGCGCCGCGCGACGCCGCACCGTGATCGCCCCGCCCCGTGTACCCGATCCCGTACACCGCGACGGCGGCGATCACGGCGCCGGCCACCGCCATGAACAGCCCCGACAACGGGTCCACGGCCAGCCGCACCCCGGCCAGCGGCAACACCCCAGGTAGATCCATCGACCACCGCGCACCGCCCAACGCCGCGACACCTGCGATGAGTCCGGCGCCCCCCGCCCCCGCGGTGCAAGCCCCTACCACTGCCGCCCGCCCCCGTCCGGGCACCAGCATTCCGGCCGCGGCGCCCGCACCGGCCAGCGCGGATGCCGTGCCCAGCGCGAGCCCGATCACGTTCACCGGCCGGTGACGGTGCGCAGTGCCGCCACGATCTCCTCAGGGCGTGGCGGGCATCCGCGCACTTCCACATCCACCGGCACCACATCGCCGACCGCCCCCTCCACCCCGTACCCCCCGGCGAACTCACCGCAGTTGACGGCACAGTCCCCCACCGCCACCACCACCCGAGGCTCGGGCATCGCTGCAACCGTGCGGCGCAGCGGCTCGGCCATGTTCCGCGTCACCGGACCGGTCACCAGCGCCACATCCGCGTGCCGGGGCGAGGCCACCATCCGGGCGCCGTACCGCTCGGCGTCGTACACCGGACCGAACGCTGCCGCGATCTCGATCTCACAGCCGTTGCACGAGCCCGCGTCCACACAGCGCACCTGCGCGGAGCCGCCCAGATCCCGAGCCGCGGGCGGAGGTGCGGCCCGTGGTCGCGGTGGAGCGGGCTCCGCCACCCGCCCGGTGTCACGGATCTTGCGCAGCAGGCTCATCACGACTCCCACACATGAGCGATTCCGGTGTCTCACGAAGCGTGGAGCGGCCGCCCCTTCCCTGCCCCCAGGCGCAGGATGCGTATGAGGAGCGGCCGCCGATTGAGGGGCTACGACGGTGCGCGGCCCGGCTTGCCTTCCGCAGTAGTGGCTCGCAGGTCCGCCAGCAGCTCGGCCTGCCCGGTCAGCACCCCGGTCAGGATGGTGCGTGCCACCTTCAGCAGCTCCGCCACATCAGGACTGGTCAACGAGTAATAAACGGTCGACCCCTCCTTGCGGGTTACGACCAGATTCGCTCTTCGGAGAACCGCGAGTTGCTGGGACAGATTCGCCGGCTCCACATCCATCTGCGCCAGCATTTCCGAGACCGCATGCTCACGCTCGCTCAACAGCTCCAGCACCCGAATCCGCACCGGGTGCCCCAGGGTCTTGAAGAACTCCGCCTTCAGCTGATACAGCGGCGCGCTCACCGGACCGGCCTCCAGCCAGTCCTCGACGGCCACAGTGACCGCTCTCCCACGCATCCCGCCCACCCATTCGTCAACGTCATGCGGCCATCCTCGCCGAGCTTGCCCGGCATCAGGACCTCGCGAGTTGCTAAAGTTAGCAACTTCAGAAGTCCTTGGAGGGAGATTCGTGCGGATCACACCCCTGCGCGGCGCGGGCGCCACTCTCCTCAAATGCCCCGACTGCGGCCTGACCTGCCACGCTGCCGCCCTGGACACGCACCGCCACTGCCCCGGCTGCGGACACGAACGAGTGATCCGGCTGAATCTCGCCCGGGGCGGCCGTGGTGCCGTGGCCGTCACGTCCCTCAACCGTCAAGCGCGGCCATGAGCCTGGACTGGCAGGACGCCACCCATCGCGGCGTGACCGTCCTGACGCTGACCGGCCACCTCGACGGCGAAGCCACCGCCCGCTTCGTCGGCGCCATCGGGTGGATCCAGGCCCGCAACTCCGGACGGGTCCTTCTGGACCTGACCGGCCTGGTCAGCTGGAGCACCGACGGCGAAGCCGCCGTGCTGGACGCCGCTCGCCGCCTCGGTACTCAGGAACAACCTCTCGCCCTATGCGGCATAGGGGACCTGCCCACAACCGCCCTTACCGGCAACCAGGCCATCCCACTGGGCATCTACCCCGACCTCGACACCGCCCTGGGCTCCCTCACTCCCCAGGGTTGAAAACCTCCTCCCTCCATGGAGAGAGGAGAGGGGGCCATGCCCGGCAGCGACCTGCTCACATCGCTGCCGGGCCTCTGGGCAGGAGCCTGGGTACGTCCGGCAGAGCTGCCCGCTGCGGATGGGGCGGGTGTCGGTGCCGACCGGCACGCTGCACGCCATGACACCGTGGAGCCTCATCGATATCGACCCTGCCTTCCTCGCGAGTTGGGCCGCCGACACCTGCTCCCCCGACGACGACTGGCAGCCAAGCAACCCCGCCCAACCGTGCCTGACAGCTCCATCTGCCAAGCGACAGCGCCGAGATAACCGGACCTCACACCGGAGGTAGCGCACGAGCCACAATCACGGGCAGGCCCTCCTCATGCAACCCCTCGCATGGACGGTCCGCCTGGCAGAAGAACCCCTTCCGTCGGCACGCCCGGCACCCCAGCGGGGCAGCCACAGTGACGCCGTAGAGGCCCGGTGTCACGCTCAGAACCTGTTCCCACGTCACCCCCAATCCACAACACCCCCGGCACTGAAGATGGGGCCGGAGCACATCACGCCCATGCCCATCAGTACCGAGCGCCCTCCTTCGCAGTGGGGTGGCAGGCCAGGGCGGCGTCTAGGTCGTGATGCACGGGTAGGGGCGGGCACGTCTCATCCGGGACCAGGGATCCGTCCGCGGGAATCGCGGCCAGTTCCAACGTCCTGCCGTGTGCGGACAGTTGCCGGGCAGCATCGACGATCGCGGCCTGCCCCGCCGGCGTCCAGCCCTCCAACGCGGTCAGGTCCAAGACCACCGGGCCCCTCCCCCGGGCCAACGCCCAGGCGACCGCTCCACCGAACCGGCTCGTGTCCTCATGGTCGAGACGACCGGCCAATGACAGGATTCCCAAGTGGCCGTGGGTGGTGTAGTGCCACTGGATCGTCATGGTGTCTGTCCACATCTTCTCTTCTACAGGCCGATGAGGCCAGGTCACAACGGTAGCGTGATCCATACGCTCTTGCCGACGCCATCCGCGTCCGGCCGTACCGTCCAGGTGCCGCCCCACTCGACGGTGAGCTCGGCGACGGTGGCCAGACCTCCGGGGCTCTGCGGGAAACTGCGCGGATCGGGTACGTAGGGGTCGCGATCGTGTACGGCGAAGGCGATCACGTCGGCGCCTGCTGCGTAGGTGACCGTGATCTGAGGCGAGTACTCAGCGGCGTGCTGGACGCTATTGGTGACCAGCTCGCTGAGCACCAGCAGGGCCGGCCCCAGGACGGGATGACCGAGGTTGATGCGCCAGCCCGCATAGGTCAGTTCGGCCGTTTCGCGGGCCAGCCGGACTGAGGCGGGAACATTCGGCGCAACGAGCACAGAGCGCATCGGCAGGGCAATTGGCTGGGCGGTCACCGGGACGAGGGCCTTCCTGCGCCGGGCGGCGCTTCGGCGGGACCGGCGGCGTGCGCGAAGCGGTAGCCGTTGACGGTCTGCGGGTGGATGCGCAGCAGTGTGTCGTGCGGGCCGTGGGACCAGCCTGTCAGGGTGCGCCGGTAGTGGGCGACCTCGCCCTGCTCGGTGATGACCTCGGCCGGTCCGGAGGCGGTCACCGCCCAGCCGGTGCCGGTTGTCGGGTGGATGTGGTCTGCGTGGTAGGTGACGGTGCCCCGCCCTGTGAGGGCAGCAGCCGGGAGCGGCGTGCGGACGATCAGGCGCCCGTACTCCAGAACGTGGGAGGCGGGGCGCACGGCGGTCACTTCCCGCTGCTCGTACATCAGCCGTCCCTGGGTAGTGCCTGCGAGCAGGTAGAGGGCTTCCTCGCCGGAAATGTCGAGCATGCGGCGCGCGGCGGTGGGCGGGGTGGTCATCGGGGGGACTCCTCGGTGATCACGGGGACGGGGGCGGTCTTTTGGGCGGGGATCGGGAGGAGCCCGGCGCACTGCAGGTGGGCGCGAGCGCCGGCGATGGCCTCGGGGGTGGTGGCGTACTCCCGGCCCTCGTGGCGCAGCAGCTCCAACGCGCCGACGGAGTACAGGACTTGGCGCTGGCCGGGCCGTATTCCTGAGGTCATCACGACGATGCCGCGCCGGTTCAGTTTCTCCACGGCATCCTTGAGGACGAGCGCGCCGGTGGCATCGATGGTCGTCACCCGCGACATGCGCAGGATCACCACCCGTACGTCGGCTACTTTCGCCAGTTCCAGCAGGAAGCGGTGGGCGCCGGCGAAGAACAGCGGCCCGTCGATCCGGTACGCGACAGTGTGCTCGGCCAGCAGTGCGTGCTCCTCCTCGCTGTCTGCGCCCGGGAGGTGTGGTGCGAAGGAGACCTGTTCCATGCGGGCCTGCTTGGCCACCGCGCGCAGCGCCAGCGCGCCGGCCACCACCAGGCCGATGATGACCGCGTAGACCAGGTCCAGGGCGAGGGTGGCCACAGCGGTCAGCACCAGGACGATGGCGTCCGAGCGGGTTGCCCGCGCCATCGCCCGCAGCGTGCCGACTTCGACCATGCGGACCGCGGTCGCCAGCAGCACGCCCGCCAGTGCGGCCAGCGGGATCTTGGAGACCAGCGGTGCAGCTGCGAAGACGATCACGGCGAGGAGGGCGGCGTGGGTGAGGGCGGCGAGCCGGGAGCCCGCGCCGGTGCGCACGTTGACGGCGGTACGGGCGATGGCGCCGGTGGCCGGGACGCCGCCGAACAGCGGGGCGGCGAGGTTGGCCAGGCCCTGCCCGAACAGCTCCTTGTCCGGATCATGCTTCTGCCCAACCGTCATGCCGTCCGCCACCGACGCCGACAGCAGCGACTCCAGCGCGGCCAGCGCCGCCACCGCCACCGCAGGGGCGAGCAGGGAGCCGAGCGCGCCCGGGTCGAGGAAGGACAGCGACGGTGCGGGCAGGCCAGCCGGAAGGTCACCGATCGGCTTCGCGGCGTCCAGGTGGAAGAGCTGCGCAGCAAGGGTCGCGGCGATCACCGCGACGATCGAGAAAGGGATGGTCGGCCGCCATCGGGCACCGATCAGCATGATCGCGGCCACGGCGAGCGCGAGTCCGACGGCCGTCCAGTTGGGGTGCCCTACGAACTCCTCGACCGCGCGCCAGGCCACCACCAGGACCTTGTCACCCTCCGGCTTGGCCACACCCAACGCGCCTGGTACCTGCTGCAGCCCGATCACGCAGGCGATCCCGAGCGTGAAGCCCTCCACCACCGGCGCGGGCACGTACTGCATATACCGACCGGCCCGCGACACGGCGAGGGCGATCAACATCAGCCCGGCGATCAGCCCGACGGTGAGCACACCGCCTGGCCCGTACTGCGCGACGATCGGGACGAGGACCACAGTCATCGCCCCGGTCGGCCCGGACACCTGCAGGTTCGAACCACCGAAGAGTGCGGCCAAGGCGCCCGCGACCACCGCGGTCGCCAGCCCGGCCTCCGCCCCCAGCCCCGAGGAGACACCGAAACCCAGCGCAAGGGGCAGGGCCACGATGGCCACGGTCAGGCCGGCCAGCAGATCCCGCCGTGGGTTACGACCCATCGCCGCCAGATCAGCGTGACCAGGCAGCAGAGAACGGACCAGGGCCCAGGCCCGGCCCAGCGGTGAAGTGCTCACTGTGCGGCGCCCTCGGCTTCCCGCAACTCGGCCAGCAGCTCGTTCCGCCCGGCCAGCAGCTCGGTGAGGATCCGCCTCGCCGCCCGCATCAGCTCCGCGACATCGCCGCCCGCGAGCTCGTAGACGACGGTGGAGCCCTCGCGCGTGGAGGTGACGATGCCCGAGCGGCGCAGCACCGCCAACTGCTGCGACAGCGCCGCCGGCTCTATCTCGATCTCCGCAAGCAGACCCCGAACCGGCATCGGCCCGTCCTGCAGCAGCTCCAGCACACGGATACGCACCGGATGCCCCAGCATCCGGAAGAATTCGGCCTTGGCCTGATACAGCGGGACCAGCACGAACGCCCTCGATCACTCAATAAACAACCCCACCCTCGGCGAGGCACTCCTTAGGCGTCGTGCCCGCGGCTACTACGGACACGACCGCTACAGCATGTAGGCAATTGCATATTTTCGCAATTCACGATCCAGCCGCGACCTCAAATACACTGTCTCCGTGACCGAGAACCTGCCGCCGTGCCCTGAGTGCTCCAGCGTGTACACCTACGAGATGGGCACGCTCCTGATCTGCCCCGAGTGCGGGCACGAGTGGTCACGCGCATCCGCTGAACCCGCCAATGACACCGGGGACAAGATGATCCGGGATGCAGTCGGGAACGTCCTCGCAGACGGCGACTCGGTAACCGTGATCAAGACCCTGAAGGTCAAAGGCAGCCCCACCGGGATCAAGGCGGGCACCAAGGTGCGCAACATCCGCCTCGTGGACGGAGTGGACGGCCACGACATCGACTGCAAGATCGACGGGTTCGGCTCCATGCAGCTCAAATCCAGCGTGGTCAAGAAGTCCTGATCTGGCACTTCATCATTCATAGCGGCACGACCGTTCCGTCGACACGAACCTCACCCGGTACGTACGTCTCCATGCGGTTCCCCCGCTGCGCGGGAATCGCTGATCAGCCGATCAGGAGGGGTTGACGGGGGGCAGGTTGCTTCGGCCTTCGCCTGCTTGGTGTACCCCAGGCCCTTCATCTGGACCAAGACCGCCGAGGAGATCCTCGAGTCCCTCGCCCAATCCTGCCGACGGGTCTCCAGCGCAGGACACTAGCGTCGGGGCGGCCGTCCTTCGACGATGGCGGCTATGCCGTCGAGAAGGGGGCCCAGGCCGAACTCGAACAGTTCATCGAGGCGCAGGTCGTAGCCGTCCTTGAAAGCCCCGACCACCTTGGAGAACACCGGGTACCGGGCCGATGTGACGATGGCATCCATGGCGGGGGCCTGGCGGTCCATCCACTGGTCCTCGGTCAGGCCGGTGGCGGCTTCGGCTTGGGCCTCCTGTTCCAGGTTGACCGCCAGGCCCTGAATGTAGCTGTAGAGGAGAATGTGCAGGTCGAGCACGGTCTTCGGGGCCAGGCCGTGGCCGTCCAGGGCGCCGAGCGCCCATTCGGCATGGACCATCAGGTTGGGCAGCATCAAGGGGCGGGTGAGCGGGCTGAGCTGCGCCAGCCACGGATGTTTGCGGAAGACCGTCCATAGGGTGTGCGCGCCGAGTTCGAGGCGGGCTCGCCAGCCGTCGGGGGGCGTGGCGGGGTAGGCGCCCTCGCTGAAGGCTGCATCGGCCATCAGCAGCACCAGGTCGTCCTTGCCGGTGACGTAGCGGTAAGGGGACATGGCGGCCACGTCGAGCCGGGCGGCGACTCCACGCATGGTCAGTGCGGCCAGCCCTTCAGCGTCCGCGATCTCGATGGCGGCCCGGACGATCCGTTCACGGGTCAGCTCGTGGTCGGAGAGGGTATCGCCCCGGGCGGAGGAGCCTCGTCGCTTCGGCGGTACGGGTGCAGGGGCGGCCACAACGGTGCCGACACGGGGGCGGGCCTCCACGACCCCCTCACGACCCAGGGTGGTCAGCACCTTGGCCGCGGTGGCAAGTGCGACGCCCCACTCCCTGGAGATCTGACGGGCGGAGGGAACCCGGTCACCTGGGGCGAGTTCGCCGTCCGCGATGCGCCGCCTGATCTCGGCGGCGATGCGCAGATAGGGCGGATGCGTTTCCACAGCCATGGCCCGGTCCTGCCTCCATCCATTCCCGGCGTTGTCCGCCTGGCCTTTCCCCGACTTTTTCTCGGGCCCCTCGGACCTGTACTAGTACAGAACCTAGCAGCATCGATGCCGCCGATCAGGCTCCTGAACTAGAACAGACGCCCCTGTAAGGGCAGTTGGCAGCACTGCGCGTACGTCGTACATTCAGTCGCGTACATCGCACGAAGGGGGCTTCACCATGCAGACCGTACTCATCTCCGGCGGCGGCATCGCCGGATCCGCGCTCGCCTGTCTACTGCGCCATCGCGGCTTCGCGCCCACTGTCGTCGAGCGCGCCCCCGGCCTGCGCCGGGGCGGCCAGGCCGTGGACATCCGTGGTGTCGCGCTCGACGTCGTCGCCCGGGTGGGCCTGCTGGAGCGGGCGCGGCAGGTCCGTACCCGGATGCGCGGGATGTCGCTGCTCGACGCCGACGGCAACGAGATCGAGCGGTCCACCGAAGCGACCTACAGCAGCGGCCGACTGGACAGCGACGACATCGAGTTGCTGCGCGAGGAACTGGTGCAGATGCTGTACGAGGGCGCCTTCGACGACGTGGAGTATGTCTTCGGGGACAGCATCACGGCGCTCGAACAGGATGAGCGCGAGGCGCGGGTGCACTTCGCGCACGCGGCTCCCCGTGCCTTCGACCTGGTGGTGGGAGCCGACGGCCTGCATTCGACCGTGCGGCGGCTGGTCTTCGGACCGGAAGAGGACTTCGCCCACCACCTGGGCAGCTATGTGGCGGTCTTCAGCGCGGACAACTTCCTCGGCCTGGACAACTGGCAGGTCTGGCTCAGGGACGGGGATGCCGGCTTCGGCATCATGCCCGTACGCGACAACACCGAGCTGAGAATCGCCTTCGGGTTCCAGTCCGAGCCGCTCGACGGTGACCACCGCGACACCGACTGGCTCCGTCAGACCGTCGCCGACCGGCTCGCCTCCCTGCGCTGGGAAACGACGAGATTGACGAAGGCAGCATGGGAAGCGCCCGACTTCTTCTGCGACGCGATGGCCCAGATCCGGATGGAACGCTGGTCTCACGGCCGGACCGTGCTCCTTGGGGACGCCGGATACTGTGCGTCCCCACTGTCGGTCAGGGGACCAGCGTGGCCCTCGTCGCCGCCCACGTACTGGCCGACGCCCTCGGCCAGGCAGCGGGCGACCACCGCGCCGCGTTCACCCGCTACGAAGAACGCATGCGGCCCTTCGTCGCCCTCAACCAGGCGCTGGCGACCGAGAACCCCGGCGGCCCGGCCTCCGAGGGGTCCGTCACACGGGCCAAGAACGCCATCTCACTCGACCACTGATCCACGAACCCCAATGGGCGAGGGGTGACACCCTCGCCACCTGGGGCGGTTGACAGCCCTCCGCCAGTTCCACAGCGGCGCGATCGTCCGCGCTTCCCTGGCTACTTCCGGTTCGGCAAGGATGTCGCGGGTCACCAGGCGTTTCAGCTTGGCTCGGGTGTTTTCGGCGTGCCGTGGCTCGCTGCCGGAGCCAAGCGCGATGGCCATCGGGGAGCTGTCCCGCCCCGGCGTAGCGCCTCGGCCGTGTATGAGGATCAGTTCCAGGAGGTGCCGGCCGGCTCCTCGATCGTGGTGTTGAGGCGGTTGAAGAAGTTGGTGAGGCTGATCATCAGGATGATCGCGGAGAGCTTCTCCTCGTTGAAGTGGTCCGCTGCCTCGTCCCAGATCGCGTCGGGGACGGCTTTGCCGGAGCGGTCGGCGATCCGGGTGGCAGCCTCGGTCAGCGCAAGGGCCGCGCGCTCTTCGTCGGAGAAGAACGGGGCCTCGCGCCAGGCAGCCACCGCGTGCAGCCGCTCGTCGGTCTCCCCGTGCTTCTTGGCGCCCTCGACGCCGGCGAACATGCAGGCGCTACAGCCGTTGATCTGGCTGGCACGCAGGTGGACCAGTTCCAGGATCTGCGGCGCGACGCCGCCCTGGTACATGGCCTTGTAGATGTTCTGGATGCCCTTCATGGCGTCCGGCAGAACCATCGCGGGGTTCTTCATGCGGGCGGTGGTCGTGATGTTGGCGTTCGACATGGTGTTTCCTCTTCATCGGTTAGCGTCCGTCACTGGACCGACGGATCCCGACGTGAGGACGTGACAGGTGAGCGAGGAAATTCTTCTGGCCCAGCGTTTCGAGGCGGAGCGGCCCCAACTGCGTTCGGTGGCCTACCGGATGCTGGGGTCGCTCGCCGAGTCCGAGGACGCCGTCCAGGAGGCGTGGCTCAAGCTCAGCCGCACCGACGTGAGCGACGTGAAGAACCTCGGAGCCTGGCTCACCACGGTCGTCGGCCGGGTCTGCCTGGACATGCTGCGCTCCCGCACCTCGCGCCGCGAGGACCCGCTCCCCGAGCAGGAGGGACAGGCCCGGATACCGGATCCGGTCGTCAGCGGCCTGGCCACGGTCGACCCCGAGCAGGAGATCCTGGTCGCGGACTCGGTCGGCATCGCCCTCATGATCGTGCTGGAGACCCTCTCCCCCGCCGAGCGGCTGGCCTTCGTCCTGCACGACATGTTCGACGTGCCCTTCGACGAGATCGCGCCCGTCCTGGGCCGGACCTCCGCCTCCACCCGGCAGCTCGCCAGCCGCGCCCGCCGCCGCGTCCAGGACGCCGCCCCGCCCGCCGACCCGGACACCACGCGCAAGCGCCAGGTCGTCAACGCGTTCCTGACCGCCTCCCGCGGCGGTGACTTCGAGGCGCTGCTGACCGTCCTCGACCCCGAGGTGGTGGCGCGCTCCGACGGCGGCACGCTCGTCCCCAACGTTCTGCGGCGCGGCGCGGCCGACGTGGCGTCCCAGGCGATCACCTTCGCCCGCTTCGCGGCCAACGCCCGCCTGGTACTGGTCAACGGCACTCCCGGGGTGGTGTCGTTCGCCGAAGGCCGACCGCTGTCGGTCATGTCGTTCACCATCCGGGACGGCCGGATCGCCGCACTGGACATCCTCACCGACCCCTCACGCCTGACCGCCCTCGACCTGACCGCCTGACCGCTGCACGCCCCGCCGCGGTGACCGATCGGCCACCGCGGCGGAACCTGCGCCGGTGGGCCACGCGCTGCCGTGTCACCGAAGCGGAACCCTGTCTGCGCTTCGCCCACGAGGTGACGGCGACACCGCTCGCCGTCCCCATTTCGCACCGGCAGCACGACATCGCGCCCACCAAGGAGGGCCGCACCGTCACCGAGACCAACTGGATGCGCCTGCCCCTGTAGTTCATCCCCGCCGCCGTCCTCACCACCGGTGTGCTCGATCGCAAGGGAGCCAACGGCGCCCTCATCAGCACCACCCTTGACCGCCTCAGGCCACCTGGAAAATCGCGACCATGGGGACGGTGGCCGTGCACCGAGATCCCCCCGGCACCGGAGGTTCCCGGGCCACTCGATAGCCAGACCGCTGTTCAGGCTGATCAGGGCAGTCCAGGGTGGCCGACAGGCCAGCGCGAAGCGCCGCCGCAGGCGCCCTTGACGGACCGGACCAGTCGCACACTCAGCAGTCTGGCGGCCCATGCCGGGCTCAGCCCAGGTGGGGAATTACGCCGACAGGATCATGCAGATGGTGGGGAATTACGCCGTCACTGACAGGTCCGAACGTCGCCGCTTGTGCCCCGGCTCCCGGGGGGCCAGTGCCTGACCTTCGTCGCGGCGCTGGACGCGGGCTCCAGTGGCGTCGGCGCTGTTGTGCGCCAGGCTCGCACGCTACGCGCTCCCCTCACCCGTCTGGCTGAATGCAGGCGGTCCGCCCACAATCCTGGCAGCGGGGAAATCACCAATTCGCTAAGGAGGTTGATGTGCGTCGGCTACGGCACTTGAGGGCGCCTCTGGCAGCCCTGATGATCAGCGTCTTCGCATCGGCAATGGGCTTTGCTCCACAGGCTTCGGCAGCCCCCGCGAGTGCACCGACCCTTCCCGGCCCGTGCACCCAGAATGCCGATGGCAGCATCACGTGCAGCAGCGGCGTGATCACCGTCCCAGGAGTTGGCAGCGCCACGTGCACTGGGACCTTTGGCGTTTCCGGTACCACGCTGTCGGCTACCGGCACCTGCTCCGGCAGCGGCGCTGCCAGCTCGCTCACTGGTTCGTTCACCACCATGGGATCCGGCTCCATCAGCGCCGGCCCGCCTCCGATCATCACCGGAAGCGGCACCACAACTACCACAAGTTCATCTGGCGGTACCCACACGTGCAGCACCACCGTTAACAGCGGAGCCATTCCGCCGTTCACAATCACCTGCACCTGAAAGGCGCGACACGGCGCAGCGCCGCTGCATTGGCCGTGCTGTCCCAGGAGGCGTGGCTCTCACCCTGCGACAAGGTGAGGGCCACGCTTGAGCGTTCGGTGTTCACCGCCTGTGTGAGCCTTCGCCGATAGGAACGGCTGCTCCCAACCCCGCCGGCGTGATCAGCGGATTCAGCTCGACCGACCGGGCCGAACTGCACGAGCTGCCGCAACGGACCGTCACGATTACCGCAACGTCACAAACCGGCCCCTGCCGCTGGCCCCCTCTGCCCCTGGATGGTTTTCCGGGTGCCTGCGTGCGCAGCGGTCACGAAGGGACGTTGTGGGCGGTCATCGTGAATTGGCTCTGGCGCGAGTCCCGTGAAAGCCGTCGTGGTGATCTTCAGGACGCGAGGAGCACCCACTTGTGGTGATCGAGCATCAGGGCTCCAACGGCTCAGGACAGCTCAGTCTGGTTTCGGCCGGGATCGCAGGTGCCGCATTTGGGCGTGGCTGAGGTCGTGTGCCCGTCGCATGTGCCGGGTGATCACCTCAAGCTCGTCCTCGGTGTGATCGTCGAGGAGTGCCTGCCAGGTCTGGCCGAGGTCGCCCCACACCGCGGTGACGCGGGCGATGCGCTCCGGCACCGGGGTGACCAGCACGCGGCGGCGGTCCTGCTGGTCGGGTGAGCGGACCACGTAGCCGTCACGTTCGAGCCGGTCGACCAGTCGCGTGGCCGAGCCTGTGGTCAGGCCCGTCATGTCGGCGATCTGCTTGACCGCCAGCGGTCCGGGCTCTGCCGTCAGCAGGCTCAGACACTGCACGTCGGTTGGATGCAGTCCGAAACCTCCTCCAGGACACTCCCGAGATCACCGATACCGAAGTCCTGTCGACCCTCGCCGCCAACGCCGACATCGCCACGCTGACCGGCGCCATCGACACGGTTCTCGCCGACGGCTGGGCGGACCGTCCCGCGCCTGACCGGCTCATCCTCACCCCTGGCGGTAGTCGGCGTCTGACCGACGCGGCTGCGCGTGTCGACGCGTTCCGCGAGCTGTCCATGACCGGCATCTCCCTGGACAAGTACCGCACAACCGTCCGCGTCCTTGAACGCATGAGCCGCAACCTGGAAACCGCCAGGTGCTGTACGGACAGCGCCTTCCAACAAGGTCGAACGAAGGTAGGCCCGATCTAGGACACAAGCCGTCCCAGATCGGATGGGAGGCGGGTGAACCCTACGCACCACACAGGACGAATGCCAGGTCAGTTGACTGGCCCATCCATCACCTCGGCAGATTCCGGGCGGTAGTTGGGGCACCTGCTCCTGCACTGGCTGGATCGCCAACCAGCCCTGCGAACTGAACTTGGAACAGACCCTACTAATACGGCAACCGCGCCTGGGGGTCATGACCTCGATGTTTGCAGCGGGAACGTCGGCTCGTGCCTGGCTGCGCCTGCGGAAGCCCGACCAGCGAACATAGTGGTCGTTGGTGTGACGGCGAGACGTAATGACGACGTTTCCCATCAGTCGGCGAATCTCCGGAACCCTGAGGGGTACCAGTCCGTACGCGCCGCCTGATGCGTGTGAAGGGCCCCTGGGGTGCTGTGCGGACCGCGTTGTCCACCTTGGATGGATCGGGCCCGTGCGTCGACGGGCGCCAGGCGAGTTCGTCTCCCAGACGGCATTCCGGTGGTTCCGGGGCTGTTCGTAGCCAGTCGCTGTTTCCGCACACCCCACACCCCACCTCATATCGAACGCGCGAATTCCGTTTCAGCGTTCCATCGAATCTACGTGCGGCAAATGTCTGCACCTACAGCGGTTCGGTGACATCGGTAAAGAATAGTCATGCAATCCTATCTGGCGTCTTCCGATTCGGCGGGTTCCGCAGTACGGTGGCCGCAATACGGCAGGTCTGTACGGCGAAAGCGGCCTCGGCGGATTCCGTGGCAGCGTTCCGCATCTAGCGAACTGTGGCGCATATCCCTTCGCGGAGCCCTTTTCCGGAATTCACCCTTTCTCGTCGCCTATCCATAGTTCCACTTTTCTTGGGATTCGCGGAGCGGCGAGACGCACCCACTCGGGCTGATGGCAGTCCACTCCCCATCATTTTCCGCGCACTGCGGCATGGAATTACTTCCGCCCCGACGCAGGTCCAATTCCTCTTGGAAGGAGGAGACGTGTCAACTGAAGTAAATATCCACGGAAATCCGCTGGAAGGCGCTGTCGAGGGTTCGGGCGCGACGTCGAAGTGGCGTCGTCGTCTCACCCGCCTTGGTGTCTACGGACTGTTCGCGGTGCTGGCCGGGACCGCTGCGACGGCCACGGCGGCGCCCGCCGCGCAGTCGCGAGCGGTCAGCGTCGCGCCCGTGTCCATCACCTGCCGGAACGGCAGCGGCACCGTGGTGAAGACCGACAGCGACCCTGGTAAGCCGGTCATGTACCAGGCAACGGGCACCTGCTCGGTCACGGGCACGGAGAACGGCAAGGCGAGCGGCACTGCCACGTTCTCGATCAACAAAAACAACTGCGTGAACGCTACGACACCCGTCACGGGAACCATCGCCTGGCCCGATGGGACGCACAGCACCGTCACGGCCACCGTGGTGTGGGCCGCTACCGCCGGAAAGGGAATCACGGCCAGCGTCTCCAGCGGCTCGATTACCAGCGGTGCCTTCGCGGGCGCCGTGGTGAGCGGTACGGCCACGGCCGCTCAACAGGTCGAGGTCAACTGTGTCACCAGCGGGACCTTCGACGGAGCCTCCGGCTCCGGCTCCGGGGCGGTGACCGGTAGCTGACGGTTCCAACGGGCGTGTGCCGGGCGCGTCTTGCCTGCCCGGCACGGGCTCCGGCAGTGGGCCCGCCCTCGACAACCGCCGGGGACTGCAGCGGTATGTCTCCCTCATGAATACGGGGTGCACTGTGCGACGGGAACAGTCATATCGAGCCGAGGCGCCTTCACCGGACACCGCGGTGATCAGTCCGTGCTCCGCAGCGGACAATCCCCTGGCAGGTCCGCCTCCCGCCCGATCGACGCCGCGCGTTCCCGACCACATCGCCATCGTCATGGACGGAAACGGCCGTTGGGCCACCCGCCGGGGGCTTACGCGCACCCAAGGCCACGCAGCCGGCGCAAAGGCGCTGATACAGGTGGTCGAAGGCGCCGTCGAGATCGGTATCCGCCATCTGACGGTATTCGCGTTCTCCACCGAGAACTGGTGCCGTCCCGCAGTCGAAGTCGGTTTCCTGATGACGCTGATGCGGAGCACCCTGCGCAAGCATCTTCAGCGGCTGCACGCCCATGCCGTGCGCGTCAGGCACGTGGGACGACGCACCGGTCTGCCTCCCGATCTCATCAGCGAGATCAAGGCAGCCGAGCAGCTGACCGCCGACAACGACCGGCTCACCCTGACCATTTGCCTCGACTACGGAGGCCGGACAGAACTGGTCGACGCGGCTCGCAGCATCGCCGAGGCCGCCGCCATCGGCACGCTGGACCCGGCGACCCTCGACGCCCAGATGTTCGCCCGCCACCTCTACGCCCCCGAACTGCCGGACGTCGACCTGTTCATCCGCACCTCCGGTGAGCAGCGCATCAGCAACTTCCTGCTCTGGCAGTGCGCCTACGCCGAACTCGTCTTCGTCGACACACCGTGGCCCGACTTCGACCGCCATCACCTACGGCAGGCGGTGGAAATCTACGCGACCCGCAACCGCACCTTCGGAACCGTCGAGGATCCAGACCGCAGCACCGCGCGGTCCGCACCCAGGAGGCAGCCGTGTACCTCGACCAACGAGCCCTGACCCGCGCCGGCATCCACGATCCGCTCCTGCGCGAGTCCTACGAATACTGCCGCCGACTCCTGGTCGCCGTCGGGGACGGCAAGGACATCTGGCGCGGCAGCCTGCTCCTGCCACCGGAACGACGACCGCACATGTGGGCCATGTACGGGTTCGCTCGCCACGTCGACGAGATGTCCGAGCTAGCCATCGAAACCGGGGCAGGGCGAACGCAGTTCGCCGACTGGTGCACCACCACGAAAGCCGACCTCGAATCCGGGCACTCATGTGAGCCGAGCGTACGCGCGCTGATCCACACGCTGCGCACCTGGGACATCGGGCCCGAGCCGGCCCAGGGGTACCTTGACGTCTACCTGATGGACCAGAGGGTCACCGAGTACCCCACCTTCGACGATCTGCTGAACTATCTGCGTCCCATGATCGTCGAACCGTTCCGGATGGTCGTCACCATTATGAGGCCAACGAGCGGACCGACCGGGCCGGAGGGGGAAGCGGCTGCACTGGCCTTGTACCTGACCAATCTGATCCGCGATGTCGCCGAGGACCAGCGGCTCGGGCGGACGTATCTGCCGCTGGAGGACCTGGACCGGTTCGGCGTCACGCGTGAGGACCTGGCCGGCGGACCGATGACCCCGGGCATCAGGGACCTGGTGAAGTTCGAGGTGAACCGGGCCCAAGCCCTCTACGAGCGCGGTGCCGGTCTGCCTGATCTTCTGCATCCCCAGTGCCGGGGGTTGGTCAGGGCCTCGCTGATGTTCTACCGATCCTACCTCACCGAGATCGAGCGGCGGGATTACGACGTGCTGAGCGCCAAGCCCCGGATCGGTCCCGCACACCAGGCGCGGATGGCGCTGCGCCTGGGCGTGCCCCTGGTGATGTCCCGTGCGCGCCGTTCCGGTACGGGAGCGGGGCCCGCGCGGCGCTGGGAGGGGGCCGCGTGTTCGTGACGCTCGGCCGTGCCGCCGCACGCCGTAGTTGGGTCTTTCTCGTAGTGCCTCTGGTGTTGGCCGTGTTGGCGGCGGTCGCGGCGTCAGGCATCCACGACCGGCTCAGCTACGGGGGAATCATCGCGCAGGACGCCGAGTCCAACCGGGCCGCCGTGGCGGTCCGGGAGCGCATCGGGCGCGGTGGCGCGGACGTGGTCGCCATCTACCGCAACCCCCACCACACGGTGGACGAGCCGATGTTCCGCCGGGCAGTGGAGGATTCACTGGCGTCCGCGCCGAAAAGAACCGTCGTCTCCACCATGACGTACTGGTCGCGCGATCTGCCCCCGCTGGTCTCCAAGGACCACCATGCGACGGCCGTCGCGATCATGCTCGCCGGTGCGGACGACACGAGCCGGATGGCCAGTTACCACCGGCTGCGCCCGGCGTTGCGGGCCGAGGGCTTCGACATCGAGTACGCCGGGCCGGTCGCGGTGGTCGACGGGGTCGCCGAGCGGACCCTGGCGGATGTGCGGCGCGCCGAACTGATCGCGTTTCCCCTGGTGCTGGCCCTGCTCCTGCTGATCTTCCGCAGCCTGGTGGCGGCCCTGTTGCCGGTGGTCATCGGTGGGCTCAGCATCGGTATCACGCTGGGCGTCCTGGTGCTGCTGAGCGGCACGGTGGCGATCTCGTTCATCACCGTGAGCCTGGTGACCTCCCTGGGACTGGCGCTGGGAGTGGACGCCGCCCTTTTCGTCGTCGGCCGGTTCCGCGAAGAGCTCGCCGGCCGTCACAGCGTGCCGGACGCGGTCACGGCCACCTGCGCCACCGCCGGCCGCACGGTGTTCCTGTCCGGGGCCACCATGACCGGCATCGCTCTGGGATTCCTGCTCTTCCCCGTCGGTGTCATGCAGGCGTGCGGTGTCGGCGCAGCTGTCGTCATCGCCGTCAGCGCCGTCCTCAGCATCACCGCGCTGCCCGCCGCTCTGGCCCTCCTCGGCCCGCGCGTGAACGCCGGACGGCTCCGCCGGCCACGGCGGAAGGGCACGGTCCCGGCAGAGGGGCCCTGGGCCGGACTGGCTCGTGCGGTGATGGCCCGGCCAGGGCACTACGTGATCGGTACGCTGCTGGCGCTGCTGGCCCTGACCGCACCGTTCGCACATATCACCCTCGGCTTCCCCGACCAGCGGACCCTGCCCGCCGGCGCGCCCGCCCGCCTGGCCTCCGACGCCCTGCGGCACGACTTCGCGCTCGGCGGGCTGGACACCGTGCAGGTGATGGTCACCGTGCCGCAGCGGCTGGACACCCGCGACGGACAGCGGACACTGACCGCCTGGGCCGGCGAACTAGTCCACCTGCCCGGCACCGGCGCCGGGCTCATCGCCGCAACGTCCCAGCACAGTGCGGTGATCTATCTGAGCCACAACGGCAGCGCCGAGGACCCGGCTACCCGCGCACTGGTGCGGCACATTCGCGCGCTACCCCCGCCGGACGGCGGCCAAGTTCTGGTGGGCGGGCTGTCGGCCATGGCCCAGGACACCCTCCAACTGCTGGGCCGCCGACTGCCGTGGGTCCTGCTGTATATCGCGGTGTTCACGTATGTGCTGCTGCTGACGACGTTGCGGTCGGTCGTCCTGCCGGCGAAGGCACTGCTCGTCAACGCGCTGTCCCTCGGAGCCTCCTTCGGCGCGCTCGTGTGGATCTTCCAGGACGGGCATCTGACCTGGCTTGTCGGCGCAAGCCGCACCGGATACATCGACGTCGCCCAACCCGTGATCATGCTGATCCTGCTGATCGGCCTCTCCATGGACTACGAGTTCTTCCTGCTGTCGCGCATCCGCGAGCAGTACGACGCCACCGGGGACAACACCGCCGCGGTCGCGACTGGGCTACAGCAGTCCGCTCCGGTGTTCACCTCAGCCGCGGCGGTAGTTATGGCCGTCAGCGCGGCCTTCACCACCAGCGGCGTAACCATGGTCAAAGAGCTGTGCGTCGGGATGTTCATCGCCATCGCGCTGGACGCCACCCTCATCCGAGCACTGCTCGTCCCGGCCACCATGCGGCTGCTGGGCCGGGCCAACTGGTGGCTACCCGGCGCCAAGCACCGACAGCGGGGCGGAAAGCAGGCACTTGCTCCCCCGATGCGCCCGCTGAGTGCGCATCAGAGCAGCGACCCGTGAATGTCTGGCCGAGTGCGACGAGAGCCGGCCTCCCGAGACCGAAGTCAGCAACTGGCTGCCTGGGAAGTGTCCTCAGCGACCGCAACTCTGCCGGCATCGATTCGCGGTGACCGCGGCACAGACAGCGGCCTGTGCCGCGCGGCTGGCCTGCTGGATCCGGGGCGAGGACATCCCGACCAAGCACTGACTTCACCGGGCGCCTCTGAGTGCGAACCCACTCAAGCGCGCCCGGACTTGGGGCGCGGGCAACAACACGGGTCCTCCACCACGTCATCTATCCAAACCGCACTACCAATCACCAAGATTACTTAGGGCCTGTCCGACGGATCTTGTGACCGTCGCAGTCTCGGGTCGTTGGCATGGTCATGGGGCGGGGAGATCTGTCGAACGCAGAGCGGTTCCGGCTGAAGCCGCACCTGCCGAAGTCCGGGAGGCGCGGGGGCCGTTGGGTCAGCCACCGCAGGATCATCAGTGGGGTCTTGTACCGGCAGCGCACCGGGGGCGCCCTGGCGGGATCTGCCCGCGCGTTTCGGTCCCTGGAAGACCGTGTACGAGCGGCACAGACGCTGGTCGGCGGACGGCACGTGGACAGGGTCTTCACTGCCGTCCTGGCCGACGCCGACGTGGAGGGCCGGATCGACTGGTCGATGGTGAGTGTGGACTCCACCTCCTGTCCGGCCCACCAGCATGCCGCCGGGGCCCGCAGAACAGCGCCGCGAGTGCGGGGAAAAGGCGCACGCGCACGCCCCCGGCAGCATCGCCCTGACGAGGGACTCGGACGTTCCCGGGGTGGCCTGACCTGCAAGATTCATCTCGCCAGTGAGGGCGGGCGTCGCCCTCTGGCGCTGCTGATCACTCCGGGCCAGTGGGGCGACGCCCCGCAGCTCATCCCGGTCATGGAACGCATCCGCGTCAGCCGCCTGGGCGGCGGGCGTCCGCGCACCCGGCCCGACCGCCTCGGCGGCGATAAGGCGTACTCGTCCCGCCGCAACCGTCGCTACCTGCGACGACGCCGTGATCACACCTGCCACCGCGAGATCGTCTCACCCGTGACCAGCAGTTACGGCAGCTCTTAACCGATCCCGGTGGCTGTCGACGCCATCGACAGGAGCAGAGCGCCGAGCGCACCCACAGCACCGTAAACCTGCACTACGCGCCGATCCTCGTGTCGGCGGACGTATCGCGCGGCAGCGACGGCGAATGCCAGTCCTCCCACGATGAACCACGGCCCCCATAGATAGAGGTACCAACGGGTCAGCTCGACCAGACCAGGCGCGACGGAGACGGCCCCGGTCTCGACCAGCACGCCGTACAGAACGAACAGGCAGCCGTGCCAGGTGAGCAGGACTGCCGCACCACCGCCACACAACACCATGAGACGGCTGATCCGAACGCCCCGCAGCCGCGTCAGGCCGATGCCGATCAGTGCCCCGAAGAGCTTGACGAAACCGGTCACCCATAGGACGGCGAGGAACCATGGCACCCCGTCGCGAGCGAGCTTCACCAGCGATGGCGACACCATCGACTGCGCGCCGAAGGTGCCACCCATCGCCCAGACGAAACTGGGCACTGCGAACAGCAGCCCCCATACCGCAACGGCGTACCCCGGCCATCTCCCCAGCGGTAGACAGGGCGCCGGGCGCGGGACCGGGGCACGCCGTGCCTCACCCAAATGACGCTTGATCGGCATGAATCCACCGTGGCAGACCCGATGTAGTGAGACGTCATCTGCACGGAGGATCCCCTCCCCTACGGGAGCCACGTCTCACGCCCTTGCCGCCGAAGGGTCAAAGGCCGAGCCGACAACCTCAAAGATCAGGTACGGGAAAGCCCTTAGGCGCTGGCTATGCCTGCCTTCGCAATATCGGCTGCGGAACATAGAGCCATGCCTCCGGCAGCAAACCGCCTTTCGGTGACAGGGGTTCCACCTTGCTCATTTCAGGACAGCGCTCGGGGCCGACTGTCTGCCGTACCTCGCCCGAAACAAGTACAGAGAGGTCGGGGCGAGCCGGGAGCCCCACATACTCATGAGCACGTCCAAGAACAGGCGCATCCGCCATGCGTACGGTGTCGATCACTGCGGATCCCCCAAAGCCGCCGCCATCATTCATACCTACGACGGGTCCGACATGGAGACTTCCCCGCACTTTCAGGAGCCCGTATGAGTTGAGGTCATTGTCTACCAGCAAACGGCCGGCCATCTGGGGAAGAAGATCAAGAACAGCCGCGACCGCCTGCTCCGCCCCCGGTGCGCAGATCCGCACGCCATCGCCTAGCAGCTCTATGTGGGCCCCCGTGGGTAGCACACTCGACAGGATCGAATCGAACCGCCGACGCAAGTGAACCGCGTGGAAATCGTCCTGCGCTCGGACGACGTCGAGAACCATGATCGAAGCCAGCTCCGCCTGCGCGTCAGGATGCTCAATCCGCGGAGCCTCATGCAAGCCCCGCTCGATCATCCACAGCCGGTAGTTCTTTTCGATCTCCTCCCGCTCATCCGGTGCATGTGAGGCATACTCCGACAGCACAGCCACGATCGCGTGCACCTTCAACCACGCCGGTATCCACTGCCCCTTCAGCAGCTTGGTCACCGTGTCATGACTCACCACATCCGGCAGGTCTGTTCGATCTTTGGTCCGCTGGGCGATCTTTGGAGCGCCAGGGAGCCCAGCGCGCTGATACAGCTCGTGAATCGAAGCCACCAGGTCCCTCCTCGGCCCTGGCGGTAGCTCGCTCTGACTCGGCATCGGGATTGCCACGTGCTTCCACCCCCGGCTCGGGCTACACCAACTCGCCTTCAGATTCTTCCAGTTAGCTCCAGATCTCGACTGCCTGCGGCACCGGAGCTGCAAGCTGGACCTGCGGCGCCGTAAACGACCACGATGCAGCCCAAGGAGCCCGATGTTCAGTAAAGTCCCCACCAGCAAACACCCGATCCTGCTTGCAACCATCCGCGGAGCGGTTTCCGGAGCAGTCCGCGCCGTCGTCTCACGGTTGCTGACATTCGTCGACCACTAGCCCTAACACCCGTCCCGCACCTTCGGGATGAGCCGGGCCAGCACCCCGCGAGCAGCGTGCCCGTGCATCAACACACGTTCAGCGCGCTGCCGATCAGGGCGGCGCACCCGTTGATCTTGAAGCACGGTGGCGGGAATTACAGGTGCTTCATACCGGAAACGAAGCGGCCCTCGGCGGTGTTGGAGCGCCAGTCCGAGGGCATTGCACCGCCAGAAGTCTCCCGCTCCGGCTTCCACCTGCGGCTGAAGGCAGCCCCAGCCCGTAGGGGGCGGGCCCGTTCGAACGCTCACCCCGCCCGCCGGGTCCAGGAGATCCACAAGAAGTCCGACGGCACCTACGGGGTCCCGCGCGTCACGGCGGAGCTCAAGGACGCCGGGATCGGCATGAGGTGAAGCATGACGCCAGGCCGACCAAGCCGGCGGGCCCGCGCGACCGGCATCACTGGAAGGCACGGCCACCCCGGATCGACCTGCAGGCGCCTCAAGGGTACCTAACAGGGCGTCAGTAAAGTCAGCAACGAGTCAGCAAAGGTATGATCAGAACCGACCAGAGATGATCGAACCTGCAACTCGACGTGAACCGGGGTTAACCTCATGACCTGGGAAGACGCTGGTCAAGAGGCCAACCCCGGCCCCGCCCCTGCCTGGTTCGGGCGATCCCCCGCGTCGCCCGAACCAGGCAGCCTGGCCGGATTTCCGAACCACTCGGGTCGGACAATCCCCAGTTGCGCTGAGTATATTGGCTCTCAGCCAGTCAACGCAGGAGTTACAGGATGTCCCCCCGCAGCGCATCGGTCAATGAAGAATTGCGACGGCGCTCCCGCGAGCGACTGTTGCAGGCAACGGTCGAGCTGGTGGGCGAGCGTGGCTACGAGGCCACGACGCTGGGCGACATCGCCCAGCGAGCGGGGGCCGCGCGCGGGCTGATCTCGTACTACTTCCCCAGCAAGCACCAGTTGCTCCAGTCCGCCGTGCACCGGCTGATGCACCGCACCCTCCAGGCAGCGCTGGAGCGGGCACCGCGACCCGCCGGACCGGACGCGGGGCGGGAGTTGATGGCCCGGGCCATCGACGCGATCCTGGGCCTCGCCCACGACGAGCCGCTCCTGATGCGCACGCACATGGCGGGGATCCTGACCGCCGCGGGCTTCGTCCAGTGCCCCGAACAGCAGCGGCTGGCCCAGCTGCTGAGGGACACGGTGGTGGCGTACGGGTCGGCCGATCCCGACACCGACTACCCGCTGCTGCGGGCGCTGCTGATGGGGTCGGTGGTGCCCATGCTCCTCCCGGGAGCGCAGATGCCGCGCGTCCGACTGCGCGCCGAGCTGTTCCAACGCTACGGGCTCGCCTGGGAGTTGGGAGTACCGCCCGGTGACCGGCCGCCCGCCGGGTCGACGACGCAGGGGCCGCGCTAGCCGAAAGCGCGGGCCGGCGCCGACGGGGACGCGCACTAGCGCTTGTTGTGGCGCGGTGTCAGCAGGCCGGCGTCGCGGGCTCCGGCGATCAGGCGCAGCGCCCGGCGGCGGTTGCGGCCGGTGGCGGTCATGACGGCCAGTACGGGGTCCCGGCCTTCCTTCTGGGCCGCGCGGTAGGCGTCCGCGGCGAGCTTGCGGCGTTCGCCGGCCCGCGATCGCACGAGGACGGCGGAGCGGACGGCGGAGGAGGAGTCGCCCGCCGCCGCGGCATCGGCGGTGTCGGCAGCATCAGCGGTGTCGGCGGCATCAGCCGGATCGGCCGGCGCCTCGGGGCCGGTCGTCCCCGGTTCCGGATCGGCCGGCGCGCCGAGCGGGGTGCCGGTGCCCGTTCCGCAGAGCGCTCCCTCACCGCGGACGACGTCCTCGGCCGGCGCGTCGTCCCCTGAAGTGCCCGATCGCTGCTCCCCCGGCAGCACCCCGCCGTCGCCGCTCTCCGCCGCGGCGCCCGCCGTCGGCTCCGGGACGGGCGGGGACTTCGGGGGGCGGCCGGTGGCCGCGCGGCAGGCGTCGTCGAGGGGACCGTCGATCCAGCGGGCGAGGGCGGCGAGCGCGTCCAGTGTCAGCGGGGGATCGGCGCGTACGTCCTCGACGGTGAGGTGGTCGTCGGACGCGGTCACCAGGACATCGATCCGGGCGCCGTCGGTGAAGGTGAGCCGGGCGCTGAACCAGGGGCCCAGTTCGGGCGCGGCCGAGCCGTGGGCCCGAAGTTCCCAACTGGGCCACTCCAATGCCGCGTCCTGGGCTTTATATCGGTGATTAACGGTATAAAAGTCACTTTCCGACACAAAAAAAACCTAGCCTCCAGCCGACCCGGCCAAGGGGCGCGGCACGCTCATCGGACCGGGAGCAACCCCGATAGCTCAGCTCTCCCGCCGCACGCCCGCCGGTGCGATCCTGGGGGTACTCCGCGGAAGGGGCCACCCGTGCTTCGTGTCGCAGTGATCGGTTCCGGACCGAGCGGTGTCTACACCGCCCAGTCGCTGGTCGCGCAAGAGGCCGTCCCGGACATCGAGGTCTATGTCCTGGACCGGCTGCCCTGCCCTTACGGGCTGGTGCGCTACGGCGTGGCACCGGACCACGAGAAGATCAAATCGCTGCAGAACAACCTGCGGACGGTGCTGGAGCATCCGCGGGTGCACTTCCTGGGGAACGTGGAAGTGGGCGCCCAGGGGGTGAGCCTGGAGGAGCTGCGCAAGATCTTCCACGCGGTGGTGTTCTGCGTGGGCGCGGCCACCGACCGGCACCTGGGGATCCCCGGCGAGGGGCTGCCGGGCAGCCATCCGGCCACCGAGTTCGTCGCCTGGTACAGCGCGCATCCCGACGCGCCGGCCGAAGGCTTCACGCTGGGGGCGCGCTCCGCCGTCGTGATCGGCGTGGGGAACGTGGCGGTGGACGTGGCGCGGATGCTGTCCCGGGGCGCCGCCGAACTCGCCGCCACCGACATGCCCCAGGGGGCGCTGGGCGCGCTCGCGGACAGCCGCGTCGAGGACGTCTGGATGGTCGGCCGACGCGGGCCCTCGCAGGCGAAGTTCACCACCAAGGAGTTGCGGGAACTGGTGTCGCTGCCCGGTACGCAGGTGCGGGTGCGGCCCGAGGAGCTGGCGCTGGACCCCGCGTACCGCGATCCGGCGGAACTGCCGGCGCCGCTGCGGCGCAACGTCGAGGTGCTCCGCGGCTGGGCCGAGCGTCCGGTGGCCATGGCCGCCGGGGTGGGGCGGCTGCGCCGGATCCATCTGCGGTTCTTCCTGCGGCCGGCCGAACTGCTCGGGGACGAGGCCACGGGGGTGCGCGCGGTACGGTTCGAGCGGACCGTGCCCGACGGGCGGGGCGGGGTCACGGGAACGGGCGAATTCGAGGACATCGAGGGGCAGTTGGTGCTGCGTTCGGTCGGCTACCGGGGACTGCCGCAGTCGGGGCTGCCGTTCGACGAGGCGACCGGGACGGTACCGCACTTGGCCGGGCGGGTCCTGCGGGACGGGGCGCCGGACCCCGGTGTCTACGTAGCGGGCTGGATCAAGCGCGGCCCCACCGGGGTGATCGGTACCAACCGGCCGTGCGCCAAGGAGACCGCGGCGTCGCTGCTGGCCGATGCCGCCGATCTGGCGCGGCGGTTGCCGGCCGGGGACCCGGTGGCGGCGCTGGAGCGGGCCGGGCAGCGGCCGGTGCCCTGGCGCGGCTGGCTGGCCATCGAGGCCGCGGAGGCGGAGTGGGGCCGCGGCCTGGGGCGCGGCACGGTCAAACTGCCGGACTGGGAAGGGCTGTTGGCCGCGGCCCGCGCGGCGATGGTCGGCCGCTGAGGCGGGCGCCCCCTCGGTCACCGCTCGCCGAGGCGGCACTCCTGGAGCCGGGCGGCGCGCAGGACGCCGTCGATCAGACCGGGGAACAGCTCCTCCAGATCGGCCCGGCGCAGCCCGTTCATCTTGGCCGTACCCCGGTAGATCTGCTGGATGACACCGTGCTCGCGCAGCACCCGGAAGTGGTGTGTACAGGTCGACTTGCTGACCGGGAGCTCGATGTCCGCGCAGTTCAGCTCGCCCTCGGCGGCGGCCAGCGCGCAGACGATCCGCAGCCGCATCGGGTCGGCGAGGGCGTGCAGCACATCGGCGAGCCGGATGTCCTCGCGGGCCGGGTGCGGAAGCGACCGGGAGCCCGCGGGGGTGCCCGTCGCTGTCGTAACGGAAGGCATGGCGGCTCCTGAGCTGCGGATCTGCGACCGGCGGCGCGTTCGCCCGCGATCTCCGGGTGAGCGCCGCGGTCTCTGAGGGATCCATTGTACGAGGGGCATCGTAGTTTGACATTCACCGTACTACGACGCCTATCGTATGAGCCGGGATCCAGCGGGACCCCGGACCACCCGTTCGCCCTCAGGTACAGGAGCCTGCCGTGAGCGCACTCTTCGAGCCCCTCCGCCTTCGGTCGCTGACCATCCCGAACCGCCTCTGGATGGCCCCCATGTGCCAGTACTCGGCGGCCCCCAAGGGGCCGGCCGCGAGCGCGCCCGGCGACTGGCACTACCAGCACCTGGTGGCGCGCGCGGCGGGCGGGACCGGCCTGATCCTCACCGAGGCGACCGCGGTGCGCCCCGAAGGGCGCATCAGCCCGTACGACCTCGGACTGTGGAACGACACCCAGACCGAGGCGTTCCGCCGGATCACCGACGCCCTCAAGGAGCAGCACAGCGTCCCCGGCATCCAGATAGCGCACGCCGGGCGCAAGGCGTCCACGGAGCGGACCTGGGTGAACCGCGGCGGCCCGATCCGCCCCGGTGAGGGCTACGGCTGGCAGCCGGTCGGGCCGAGCCCGCTGGCGTTCGCGGACGGGTTCAGCACGCCCGCCGAACTGTCCCGGGAGGAGATCGGCGAGGTCGTCGCCGCCTTCGCGGACACCGCCCGCCGGGCGCTGGCGGCCGGCTTCGAGGTGGCCGAGATCCACGGCGCGCACGGCTACTTGATCAACCAGTTCCTCTCCCCGTACAGCAACCGGCGCACCGATGAATACGGCGGCTCGTACGAGGACCGGACGCGCCTGCCGCTGGAGATCGTGGACGCCGTTCGGGCGGTGTGGCCCGAGGAACTGCCGCTCTTCTTCCGGATCTCGGCGACCGACTGGCTCAGCGAGGACGAGACCGACGACCGCGAGGGCTGGACGGCGGACGACACGGTGCGCTTCGCCCGGGACCTCAAGGAGCACGGCGTCGACCTGCTGGACACCTCCACGGGCGGCAACGCCCCGGACGCCCGGATCAGCGCCGGGCCGGACTACCAGGTGCCGTTCGCCGAGCGGGTCAAGAAGGAGACCGGCCTCGCGGTGGGCGCCGTGGGGCTGATCACCGAGGCGCGGCAGGCGGAGAAGATCGTCGCGGACGGCCGGGCCGACGCCGTGCTGATCGGCCGCGAACTGCTCCGCTCGCCGAGCTTCGCGCAGCACGCCGCCCGCGAGCTCGGCGCCGCCGCGCATATCCCGAACCCGTACCACCGGGCCGTCTGACCTGCTCGGATACCGTACCGGGACGCCGTTGTCAGTGCCGCGGTGCACACTGGCGACAGCTGAGACAACGGCGTCTTGGAGGTGTTCCAGACATGACGGACGTACTACTCGCGGTGGGCACCCGCAAAGGGCTCTTCATCGGCCGCCGGCGGCGCGGCAGATGGGATGTGAGCGGCCCGCACTTCCCCGCGCAGGCGGTGTACTCCCTCGCGATCGACACCCGCCGCGAGCGGCCCCGGCTGCTGGCCGGGGCGGACAGCGCCCACTGGGGCCCGTCGGTGTTCCACTCCGACGACCTGGGTGAGACCTGGCACGAGCCGTCCCGCCCGGCCGTCAAGTACCCGGAGTACACCGGGACTTCGCTGGAGCGGGTGTGGCAGCTGCATCCGGCCGGCCCCGCGGCACCCGATGTGGTGTACGCGGGCACCGAGCCCGGCGGCCTGTTCCGTTCCGAGGACGGCGGCGAGACCTTCACCCTCGTACGGGCCCTGTGGGACCACCCGAGCCGCGAGAAGTGGGTGCCGGGCGGCGGCGGGCTCGCCGTCCACACGGTGGTCACCGACCCGCGGGCCGCCGACGTGGTCACCGTCGCCGTCTCCGCGGCCGGGGTGTTCCGCACCGTCGACGGCGGCGCCAGCTGGGAACCGTCCAACAAGGGCGTGAAGGCCGTCTTCCTGCCCGACCAGCACCCCGAGTTCGGCCAGTGCGTCCACAAGATCGCCCAGGACCCGGTCGACCGCGACCGGCTCTACCTCCAGAACCACTGGGGCGTCTACCGCAGCGACGACGCCGGCGCGACGTGGACGGACATCGGCGGCGGACTGCCCTCGGACTTCGGCTTCGCGGTGGCCGCGCACCCCCGCAGGGGCGATGTCGCCTACCTCTTCCCGATCACCGCCGACAGCGACCGGGTGCCGGCCGAGCACCGCTGCCGGGTGTACCGCACGGGCGACGCGGGCGGCAGCTGGGAGCCGCTGAGCGACGGCCTCCCCGAGGAGGACCACTACGGCACGGTGCTCAGAGACGCCCTGTCCGTCGACGACGCCGACCCCGCCGGGGTGTATTTCGGCAACCGCAACGGCGAGGTGTACGCCAGCGCGGACGACGGCGACACCTGGCGGCAGCTCGCCTCCCACCTGCCCGATGTGCTGTGCGTCCGCGCGGCCGCCGTCGCATGAGCCGGCCGAGGACGACCGGGCGATCCGGCCCAACGGAGCGGAGGTGACGGGGAGTTGTGACGGCGGGCGGTGCGCCCGGTGGGATATCCGGAACCCCGGTCCGGGTCCGGACCGCTGGCCTTCGGTTGAAGGGAAGCGGGCTGCGGCCAGTAGGGTGATCCCGTGGCTGCACGACCTCTCCAAGACATCGTCGAACCAGGCTGGGCCAAGGCACTTGAGCCGGTCGCCGGACAGATCGCCGCGATGGGCGACTTCCTGCGGGCGGAGATCGCCGCGGGCCGGACCTACCTCCCGGCCGGCAACAACGTTCTGCGCGCCTTCCAGCAACCCTTCGATGAGGTGCGGGTGCTCATCGTCGGACAGGACCCGTACCCCACCCCGGGGCATGCGGTCGGGCTCAGTTTCTCCGTGGCGCCGGACGTCCGCCCGCTGCCCGGGAGCCTGGAGAACATCTTCCGTGAGATGCACTCCGACCTGGGGCTGCCCCGGCCGTCCAACGGCGATCTGACCCCGTGGACCCGGCAGGGCGTACTCCTGCTGAACAGAGCGCTGACGACGGCGCCCCGCAAGCCGGCCGCGCACCGCGGCAAGGGCTGGGAGGAAGTCACCGAGCAGGCCATCCGCGCACTGGTGGCCCGTGGGGGTCCGCTGGTGGCGGTGCTGTGGGGGCGCGACGCGCGGAACCTGCGGCCCCTGCTCGGCGACCTGCCCGCCGTCGAGTCGGCGCACCCCTCCCCGATGTCCGCGGACCGGGGCTTCTTCGGCTCGCGGCCGTTCAGCCGGGTCAACGATCTCCTGGTCCGGCAGGGGGCGCAGCCCGTGGACTGGCGGCTGCCCTGAGGCCCGGCGGGGCCGGATTGCGGGCGATAGTGTTCCCGGCATGACGACTGCGAACATCCCTGCGGGTTGGTACGCCGACCCGGAGGGCGCCCCCCACCAACTCCGCTGGTGGGACGGCTCCCAGTGGACGGCGCACACCCATCCCGGGCAGCAGGCGCAGGTCCAGGAGCCGGCCGCGCAGCCGCTGGTACCGCAGCAACCGGCACCGCAGCAGCAGACGCCACGTCAGGCTCCTCCGCAGCAGGTGCCCGAGCAGTACGCGTCGCAGCAACCGGCCCCCGCCCCGTACGGCGGGCCGGGCGTCAACCCGGCCGATCTGCACCATCAGGCGCAGCAGCAGGCCGGTGTCCAGCGCCAGGTGCAGCAGCAGGCCGGCGTCGGGCCCACGGGGCCGGGCGGCGGCACCCTGTTCACCGAGCCGGTGCTGGTGGTCAACCAGAAGGCGAAGCTGATCGAGGTCAGCAACGAGTACGCCGTCTACGACCAGAACGGCAACACCCTCGGCGCGGTCGTCGAGGTCGGGCAGCGCACCGCCAAGAAGGTGCTGCGGGTGGTCTCCAGCCTGGACCAGTACATGACCCACAAGCTGGAGATCCGCGACGCCCGCGGGCAGCCGCAGCTGGTGCTGACCCGGCCCGCGAAGCTGATCAAGTCCAAGGTGCTGGTGTCGCGTCCGGACGGCTCGCCGGTCGGCGAGATCGTCCAGCAGAACGCCATCGGGAAGATCAATTTCGCGATGCTGGTCAACGGGCAGCAGGTCGGCGCGATCAAGGCGGAGAACTGGCGCGCCTGGAACTTCGCGATCGTCGACCACGCCGACACCGAGATCGCCCGGATCACCAAGACCTGGGAGGGCCTCGCCAAGACGATGTTCACCACCGCGGACAACTACGTCCTGCAGATCCACCACCAGCTCCCCGACCCGCTGCTGAGCCTGGTCGTCGCCACCGCGCTGACCGTCGACACCGCGCTCAAGCAGGACGCCCGCGGCCTTGGCTGAGCGCGGCGGCACGGCCGCCGGAAACCCTCGGGGATCCGGGAGCGCCGATCGCCCCGGGGACCTGGTCCTGGGTGTCGACTCGGGCGGATCGGGGCTGCGCATCGCCGTCGCCCGGGCCGGCGACCCGCATGCCCGGCCGCTGGCCACGTACACCTCACGGGAGCCCGTACGCACCGGCCCCGCCGGCATCGACGCGGACCACATGCTCGGCCAACTGCTGCCCGCGGGTGAGGAGTTGGGGCACCGGGTGGGCGGTGACCGGTTCGCCGCGGTGTGCGTGGGCGCCGCGGGTATGGGCACCCTCGGGGACGAGCTACGCGCCCGGCTGCCCGCCGCGCTGGCCGGCGCCTTCGGAGTGCGGCGGCTCGCCCTCGCCGCGGACGCCGTCACCGCGTACGCGGGGGCGCTCGGCCAGCGGCCCGGCGTCGTGGTCGCCGCGGGCACCGGCCTGGTCGCCGTGGGGACGGACCTGACCCCGACGGGCGGTTGGCGGCGGGCCGACGGCTGGGGCCATCTGCTGGGCGACTGCGGCAGCGGTGCCTGGATCGGGCGTGCCGGGCTGGAGGCCGCGATGCGCGCGTACGACGGGCGGCCCGGCGGCTCGCCGGCTCTGCTGGCCCGTGCGGAGGCGGTGTTCGGGCCGGTGGCCGGACTGCCCGGTGCGCTCTATCCGCGGCCCGACCGGCCCGCGGTACTGGCCTCGTTCGCACCCGAGGTCGCGCACTGCGCCACCGGGGACACCGGGGACACCGGGAGCGCGGGAACCGCCAAAGACGCCGTGGCCGCCGGCATCCTGGCCGACGCCGCACGCCATATCGCGGACGCCGCGGCGGCGGCCTGCCCGCCCGGCCCCGGAATGCCCGTTGCGTACACCGGCGGGCTGTTCGCCCTCGGGGATCCCCTGCTCTCCCCGCTCCGTACGGCACTCGCCGAGCGGTTGCCCGGCGCCCGCCCGGTCACGGCCGCCGGCACGCCGCTCGACGGGGCGCTGACGATCGCCGCCGCACTGGCCGCGGGCCGCCTGACGCTGCCCGCCGATCCGAGGTTGTTGCAGATCACACGGCCTGTGGCGGGGTAGCCGCCGTGACGCGCGGGATAAATCGGGACGGATACCGCTCGACCGAACCCTCCCTCGGCGGCGGGACACATCGAGGCGTTAGCATGCGGCGCCATGAGTTCCCCCACTGGGCCCGCACCTGGCTCGCCCGTTTCTGACGCCGAATCCCCGAGCCCGGGAGCCGCACCCGGCCTGCCTGTACGTATGCCGCGCGCGCGGCAGTCCGGCCGCCATCGCAGGCCGGAGCCGCTGGCCGCCCCCGAGGGCGCACCCGCCCTCGTGCTGGCCGTGCCCGGCACCCCCACCGCCGACTCGCGCAGCCTGGCGGAGGAGGTCTCCAGCATCGCCCGCTCCGAACTGCCCGGCCTGGACGCGCGGATCGGTTACGTGGACGGCGGAGACGACGAGTTCCCCTCCCTGGAGGCCGTACTGGCGCGGGCCGCCGCCGAGCAGAAGGCCCCCCCCGCCAACGCCGGGCAGTCCGACCCCGGTCCGGCCGCGGTCGTCGTGCCGCTGCTGGCCGGTCCGGACAGCGCGCTGCTGCGCCGGATACGCCAGGCCATCATGAACAGCGCCTCCGCCGCGGAGCTGACCGACGTCCTGGGCCCGCACCCGCTGCTCGCCGAGGCGCTGCACGTCCGCCTGTCGGAGGCCGGACTGGCGCGCGCCGACCGCGCCCGGCTGTTCACGGTCGCCACCGCGGCGGACGGCATCATCCTCGCCACCGTCGGCGGCGAGGAGGCGGTGCAGGCCGCCGGGATCACCGGCATGCTGCTCTCCGCCCGGCTGGCCGTGCCGGTACTGGCCGCCGGCCTGGACGAGGAGGGCGCCATCGCCCGTACCGCCGAGCAGCTGCGCTCCTCCGGCTCGCAGCAGCTGGCGCTGGCCCCGTACCTGATCGGCCCCGAAATCGCCGACGGCCTTCTGGGGGCAGCCTCGGCGGAGGCCGGCTGCGCTTCGGCCGAGACGCTGGGCGCCTACGGCACGGTGGGCCGGCTGGTGCTGTCCAACTACGCGTCGGCAGTGGGTATCACGCTGCCGGGCCAGGGTGTGGGGGCGCCGGTCCGGTAGGCCCGGCCGCCCGCGCCGCATGCACAGGGGCCGCCGCCGCGCCGATCGCGCGGGGCGGCCCTCGGCGTGTCCGGGGCCGGGTAGGGGGCGGCGCCGCCGGAATCGTCCGGTGACCGACGTCCGGTGGCCTGGTGCGATGCACGGTGCGGCACGTCCCGGCCGGACGGGGCACTGAGCAGCCCAGACGCCGGTCAGGCGGCCCGTAAGGGCGGCGGGCACCCCGCGGGCGTCGGAAGGAGCCGCGGGCGCGCGAGCGGGCGGCTCAGCGCCTTCCGGCGGAGGTCCGCGGGGATGCCCGCACCGCCTCCGCTACGGTCGTGGCGCCGGCTCCGTCCCCCCATCAGGAGGCAGCCCATGACGCACCGCAGCAACGTCGAGGCCGTTCGCGCCTGTTTCGCCGCGTACCTGGCCCAGGACCGCGCGGCCATGGAGCGGCTGCTCGCCGACGAGTTCGTCTTCACGAGCCCGCAAGACGACCACATCGGCAAGGCCGCGTTCCTGGAGGTCTGCTTCCCCACCGCGGACCGGGTCCGCTCCCAGGAGCTCCTCGACACCGTCGCCCTCGACGACGACCAGGTCTTCGTCCGCTACGAGTACGAGCTGAAGACCGGGGAACGCCATCGCAACGTGGAGGTGATGACGGTCCGGGGCGGCCGGCTCACCGAGACGCAGGTCTACTTCGGCGGGCGCTTCCCGCAGGGATGACACCGGCGGGCGCCCGGCCCGCGCCCACGGCCCCGCGCCCAGGGCTCGTCCGGCGGATCAGGGCCGGGCGGCTTCCGGTCCGCCGGGGACGAACACCACGCACGAAGCGGCCGGCGCCGCGATCGAGCCGCCCCGCGCGGGGACACCGGTCTCCGGGTCGAGGGTGAACCACGTGACGTCGCCGGAGCGTTCGTTGGCCGCGTAGAGGTGCCGCCCGTCGGGGTGCAGCGCGAGGTCGCGCGGCCAGTGCCCGCCGCAGGGCACGGTCGTGACCAGGGCGGCGGTCGCGCCGCACGCGTCCAGGGAGAGCACCGCGATGCTGTCGTCGCCCCGGTTGGCGGCCCAGGCGAACCGGCCGTCCGGGGAGACCACCAGGGCGGAGGGGAAGGTCGGCCGGGGTGCCCTCGCTCCGTCCCCGCCGGCGCCGGCCGCAGCCGCCCGCGTGTCCGGAAGGAGGCGGGTCTCCCCCAGGGGCGTGAGCGTGCCGCGGTCCGCGTCCCAGCGGCAGAGGGTCACCATCGGGTCGAGTTCGTTGATGACGCAGGCGAGGTCGCCGCGCGGGTGGAAGGCGAGATGGCGCGGCCCGCTGCCGGGGCGCAGCCGTGTCTCGCCCCGTACGGTCAGCTCCCCGCTCGCGGCGTCGAGCGCACAGACCCGCACCGAGTCGGTGCCCAGGTCGACACCGAGCAGCCAGCGGCCACTGGGGTCGGGGCGGACGGCGTGCGCGTGCGGGCCCTCCTGGCGGTCGGCCCGGGGGCCGCTGCCCTGGTGTTGCAGGACCCGGGCCGGGCCGCCGAGCGTGCCGTCGGCCCGGACGGGGAGCGTACTAACGCTGCCGGAGCTGTAGTTCGCGGTGACCAGATGGCCCGCGGCCAGGGTGAGATGGGTGGGATCGGCGCCGCCCACGGGGACGGCGGGCGCGCGCAGTACGGGTCCCTCGGGCGTCAGGGCGAAGGCGGCGGCAGCGCCGTCCGGGGTCTCGCTGACCGCGTAGAGGTGCCGGCCGTCCGAAGCCGGCGCCAGGTAGGAGGGGTTGGCGAGGGCGTCCGTGGAGTGCAGCGGGGTCAGCGCCCCGGACTCCGGGTCGACGTCCGCGGTGGTGATGCCCCGCCCGCCGGCCGTCGTGAACGATCCGATGCAGGCCCGGTACGCCCGCCGCCCGCCCGGCGCCGTCCCGTCCGCTGCCGCCTGCGCCGTTGACCGGGTCGTCCCCACTGGTCGCCGCCCTTCGTCCGCCTGCCGGTTGGCGGCCACCGCCCCGGGGGACGCCGTGGTGGCGGCCGGGGAGTGCCCCGCTGTTCCGGCGACGCTAGCAGCGCCGGGCAGGTAGCGTGCCGGGTTGGCCGGCAACCGCCGTCCCGCGCCCGTCAGGACGCCGCGAACGGCGCCCGCGGTGCGCTGCGTACGGGCTGCGCCAGCGCGGTGAGCGCCGACTCCAGGTTGTGCAGATGCGCCAGCGCCCGCTCGGCGCCGGGGTGGTGGGCCGGCGCGGCGGCCGGCCCACCGGGCGCGGTCGCGGACTCCCCGCCGGGCGCGAACAGCGTGCCCACCACGGCCTCCACGCGCTGGCAGGCGGCGATCAGCCGGGCGTCGTGCGAGGCCGCCGGATCGGCCGCCACCTCGGCCAGGCCCCGTACCTGCGCGGCGCACTCGTCCAGGTAGGCCACGACCTGCCGGGCGCGCGCCTTGCGGTGCCGCAGCGGGTTGAGCGGGTGCAGCAGTGGTACGAGCGACAGCCGCACCCGGCCCAGGATCGCCTCCAGCTCGGCGACCAGCGGCGCCGGATCGGCATCCGGATGTCCCGCAAGCCGGGCGGCGGCCTTCGCCGTGCAGGCGTGTACACACCGCACGGCCTGCCCGACCCGCTCGTCGGTGACGGAGTGCGTGGTCACCGGCAGGACGAGGAGCGCCGCGAGCAGAGCGCCCAGGGCCCCGACGGCCGTCTCGCCCACCCGCAGGGCGAGCAGCGCCGGATCGAGCACGCCGAGCAGCCCGTACAGCATGCTCGCCATCACGGTCACGGCGAGCATCATCCAGGTGTAGGAAACGGCGGCGGAGTAGAAGATCCCGAAGACGCTGAGGGCGACGATCACCGCCGCCGCGATCGGCTCGTCGTGCAGCGGAACGGCGAGGGCGAAGCCGAGCACGACCCCGAGCACCGTTCCCAGGAACCGTCGGAACCCGCGCACGAGCGTCTCGCCCCGCGAGGTGGTGTTCACGAACACCCACCACGTGGCGCCCACGGCCCAGTACCACCGCTGGTCGGACAGCACCTGCCCGACGCCCAGGGCGAAAGCGGCCCCCACGGTCGCCTGCACGGCCTGCCGCGTCGTGATCCGCGCGAGCCCCGTCCCCCCGGCCGGTGCGGCCAACGGGGCGGGCGCCGGCAGCCGCCGTTCGTAGCACCACGCCCCGAAGCGCACCACCGACGACGCCGCGAGCCCGAGCAGCACGGCCGTGGACGACTCGGGGAGCTGGCCGGGAGCGGTGTGCAGGAACTGCGCGGCAAAAAAGATCATGAAGGCGAACACGCCCAGCGAGTGCCCGCGCGGCCCCCACCGGCGCGCGTACACCCCCGCCCCCACGACGGCCAGGAACGCCAGGTCGCGCGCGAGGGGCACGTCGTGCAGCAGGGCCGCGAGCGCGAGCAGCGGGAGGCCGACGACCGGCAGCAACGCGGTCGTCACGGCCTGGCCGCGGACCGTCGGATCGGTCACCGTGAACAAGGCGAGCAGCGCGGCCAGACCACCGGTGATCGCGGCGACCAGCGCATGCCCGGCCAAGCCGCACAGCGCCACGGCGAGCCCGACCCCGACCACGGCCCGGGCCGCGGAGCGCAGTCGCATACGCCCCGGATCCGGCGCCATGAACGCCTTCTTCAGCAAGTCGTCCCGACCCTTCCGCACACAGGTGCACCGCGACATGAGAAAGGCGCCGCGGGGATCCGCAGCGCCATCGACGCCTACATCTCAGCACCTGGGCGGCCGATTGCTCAATAGGCACTGCCACCACTGGGCCAATGGTCCAGCGAGAGCCGCTCCTCTCCTGCCATCGACGGACCAATGGAACACTCACCGAGACACTTCGCCACCGTCCGGCCCCCAGCCGCTCCCCCGCACACCCTCGCCGGCGGAGCCGCTGCCGCCCCCACTCCGCCACCTCGGCCGCGTCGCGCACGCCCCGCCCGGGACACCCGCCCCCGGCTCCGGCCATGACCCGGCGTCCGCCTGCCCGGCCTCCTCGCTAGCGGGGGTCGCCCGCGGAACCGGCGGGCACCCCGGAACCGGCGGGCGCCGAGGTCGCCGTTCGCCGCTGCCGGTAGGCCCGCTGCCGGCAGGCGCGCGAGCAGTAGTCCCGTGGCCGCCCCCGGCGCGTCCCGTCGAACGCGGCGCCGCAGACCGAGCATCGCCCTGCACTGGACTGCACCGCACTTCCGTCACGCTTTTCGTCACGGTGACGCCGGACGAGCAGTTCGACGCCGTCGAGCGTGCGGGCCAGACCGAAGTCGAAGGGGTCCTCAGGCTCGTCGAAGCCACCGGCCTGCCACAGGCGCCCGAGCGCGGGGTACGGGCCCATGCGCTCGATCAGTTCCTCCTGGCCGCGCCACCACTGCGCGTTCGAGACGCCGGACTCCCGCTCCTCGCGCAGGACTTCGTGGACCTGCAGGGCAGCGGTCTTCACGAAGCCCCCGACCAGCAAGACCACCGCGACCACCTCGGAGGCCCGCAGCCCCGTCCCCTCGGCGATCCGCAGCGCGCGGTCGTAGTCGGCCATGATGTTCGGGCCGGGCAGCCGGCGGCTGCCGGCGGTGTGCACGAGCCACGGATGCCGCAGGTGCAGGGCCCAGTGCGCGCGGGCCCACGCCTCCATGCCGGCGCGCCAGTCGCCGTCCTCGGGCCCGGCACGGTCGGGCGTCGCCAGGTCGAGTTCGCCGACCACGGCGTCCCGCATCAGCTCGATCAGCTCCGCCTTGCCGGGCACATGCCGGTAGAGCGACATCGTCGTGAAGCCCAGCCGCTCGGCCACCCGCCGCATGGACAGCGCGGGCAGCCCCTCGGCATCGGCGACCTCGATCGCCGCCGCGACGATCCCGGCCAGGCTCAGCCCCGCCCTGCCGTGGCTCCCCTTGGCGCCCCAGAGCAGTTCGACGGTGCGTCCGGGATCCGCCGCCGCGTTCTCCTCGGCCATGCGCACTCACCTTCCCATCCTTGACGCCCACCCTAGCCCGGCGTTTATGGTGTATGCCGTCGTGTACAACATAAACCTCCTCGGGGGAAGGTACCTCCATGCTCGACGACCAGCCCGACCAGCTCCACGTCGCACCCTGGGGCCGCGACTCCTGGCCCGGCACGCTCGACCGGCCGTTCGCCACCCTGCCCGCCGCACAGCGGGCCGTCCGCGCCCGCACCGCGTCACTTCGCTCCGACCTCGTGGTCAACCTCCGCGCCGGAACGTACGTCCTGGACACCCCCTTCACCCTGGACCCGGCCGCGGGAGACTCGGGCGAGAACGGCCACCGGGTCGTCTACCAGGCCCACGGCTACGGAACTCCCCTCCAGGAGACGGCCGTTGTCAGCGGCGGCCGGGTGATCACCGGGTGGCGTCCCGGCGAGGTGGACGGCGCCTGGCAGGCCGAGGTGGGTTCGCTGGAGACCCGGCAGCTGTATGTGAACGGCCGCCGAGCGCCCAGGGCCTCGCTCAGCCCCGGCATCCCGGGCAGCGTGACGAAAACCGAGACTGGTTACGTCACGGACAGTACGGTGCCGCAGCGCTGGCAGGACCCGACGAGCATCGAGTTCGTCTTCCCGTGGGTGTACCCGTGGTCGGAGGCCCGCTGCCGGGTCGCCGGGATCACCGGCGATGCGCGGTCCACGACCATCACCCTCGTCCAGCCCGCCTTCGACCGGGCCCGCGAGCTCTACACCGCCACCTGGGTCGGCGACCGGACGGCGAGCGCCGAAGGCGGCCGGGACACACGGTGGGACGGCCTGGCCCGGCCGAGTGCGGCGGAGAACTGCGTGAGCTTTCTGACCGAGCCGGGCACCTTCGTCCTCGACCGGCGCACCCCGGGGCGCCACGTCCTGAACTATCTGCCGCTGCCCGGTGAGGACCCGGCCGAAGCCGAAGTCGTCGCCCCCGTCCTGGAGAAGCTCGTCCTCGGCCGGGGAACCGAGGAGAACCCGCTGCACGATGTGACGCTTCGGGGCCTGACCTTCTCCCACGCCGGCTGGACCGAACCGGACGGACCCCACGGGTTCCTGCATTTCTTCGCCACCACCTACTACGGCGGCGGGGAACTGCAGAAGGTCGAACTCGCGGAAGGAAAAGCCCACTTGACGATCCCGGCAGCACCCCGGTTCCTGCCCGCCCACGTCGAGTTCACCGCCGCCGTGCGGGTCGCACTTCACGACAACCGGTTCGCCCTGCTCGGCGCCGGGGCGATCGGCTTCGCCGGGGGCCGCGACAACGCGGTCGTCGGCAACCACATCGAGGACGTCTCCGGAAGCGCCGTGACGGTCGCCTCCGGCACCGGTACCCGCATCCGGCACAACCTGATCCACCGCATCGGCCGCGAGTACCACGGCTCCCCCGCGATCTGGGTGATGGACGCACACGAGGTGACGGTGGCTCACAACGAGATCCACGACGTGCCCTACAGCGGGATCGTGGTCACCGGGGGCAGCCGGGCCGCCCGGGTCCGGATCACCGAGAACCTCGTCCACCGCACCATGACGGTGCTGGCCGACGGCGGCGGCATCTACCTCAACGGCAGGCAGGGGACCTCCTACACCGACGGCACCCTGGTACGGGGCAATGTCGTCCGCGACACCGTCACCCCCTACAACTTCGGCCTCTACACCGACTACGGTGCCGCCTGGGTCACCGTGCAGGGCAACGTCGTCCACCGCGGCGACACCCCGATCGTGCTGCGGGTGACGCCCCCTCTGGAGAACGTGACCTTCCGCGACAACTTCTGGGACGACCACCCCGCCGGGGCCGACACCCCGCCGAGCGGAGTCACCCTCGCCGGGAACACGGTGCTGCCGAAGGACGGCTTCGAGGAGGCGCTGGCCGCCGACCCCGCCGGAGCCGCCATCCTGGCGTCCGCGGGCCGGGGTGCTCCGCCCGTCGGCCCGCCACCCGGCCGGGCCGGGTGACCCTCCCCCGGGGGCAGGCCGACGCCGATCCGGGAGCAGCGCCAGAGTGTGAGGCTTCGCCGCGTCGAGCGTATCGTTGAGTGAAGACATCAGTGCAGTTCCGCTGAGGGAACGAAAACCCGGCCGAGCGGCCGGGGACCTGATGCGGGCTGATTTCGCCTGAGCCGCACGTGTGGCCTGAGGGTTGGGAAGACAGACGCCCGGGCGAGGTCGCCACGTCGGTGTCGGGGACCAGAGGTGCGACCGCATGCCGCGGCGGGGTCGCCGGCGACGCCTGTCCGCCCCCTCACCCCCGTCGGTTCACGACGTGTGGGCCGGCGTGGCGATCAGCGTCGTCCGGCGTCCCCGGCGTACTCCCAGCGAATCGGAGATGGTGTCGTGCGCACATGTGCACTGTCGGTCACGGCCCCGTGGGGCCCGCCCGGGGACACGGTGCCGGATCCCGGGCAACCGGCAGGCGTTCGACGGTGGGTTGACGATGCCGGTTCCATCGGCGCGGGTCAGCGCTTGGCCGGTCACGACGGAACCGCTGCCGTCCGGCGCCGTCTGCTGTCCGTTGTTCGCGGCCGCCTGCCACCCGGCCGCAGGTGTCAACTCCCCTGCAGCCGCTCGGCGTCGCGCCTGTCGTCGATGCCGCGGTACGGACTCGGCCCCAGCGGCGGCGGTCGCTCCGGGCGGCGGCCGGAGCGACCGCCGCAGTCCCGTCCCAGCAGTTCTCGGCCAGCAGAGAGAAGACTGTGAAGACCGAACCGCGTGGCGCACCGATCGACCACACCAGCGTGGATTGCCTGCCCGACCTGCTGAAGCAGCAGGTCGCGGCACGGCCCGATGCCGTCGCGGTGGTCTGCGGCGACCGGTGTCTGACGTTCCGCGAGCTTGCGGAGTCGGCTCGCCGGCTCGCGGCGTGTCTCGGTCGGCTCGGTGCGGATCCGGAGCTGAGCGTGGGGGTGTTCGTCGAACCGTCCCTGGAGCTGATGACCGGGGTGTGGGGCATCCTGTTCGCCGGAGCCGCTTATCTGCCGCTGTCGCCGGAGTACCCGGAGGACCGGCTCCGCTACATGATCGACGACAGCCGGACGCGCGTCATCGTCACGCAGGACCACCTGGCGGCCCAGCTGGCCCAACTGGCCCCGGCAGGCACCCGGATCGTCGTCCCGGGCGACGTGCAGGACCACTGGACCGCGCGCGCCCCGGTGGCGGTGCGGCCGGACTCGCTGGCGTACGTCATCTACACCTCCGGCAGTACTGGCAGACCGAAGGGGGTGATGATCGAGCACCGCAGCATCGCCTCCCAGATGCGGTGGATGCACGCCTACGGGTACCTGGGCCAGGACGTCAGCGTGCTGCAGAAGACGCCGATGAGTTTCGACGCGGCCCAGTGGGAGATCCTCGCCCCGGCCGTCGGCAGCCGGGTGGTCATGGGCACACAGGGCATCCATCGGGACCCGCAGGCCCTGGCCGCCGCGGTGGTCGCACACCAGGTGACCACCCTGCAGTGCGTGCCCACGCTGCTGCAAGCGCTGCTGGACACCGAGGAGTTCGGGCTGTGCACCTCACTGCGGCAGGTGTTCTCAGGGGGTGAGGTGCTGTCGTGGCGGCTCGCCCGTGCCGTGGCCGACGCGCTTCCCCGGGCCTCGCTCGTCAACCTGTACGGGCCGACGGAGGCCACCATCAACGCCACCGCCTGCCCGGTGGACCCGGACGCGGCCGGCGACGGCACGGGCAGCGTGCCGATCGGGGCGCCGGTCGGCGACACACAGTGCTTCATCCTGGACGCCGACCTGGTGCCGGTGGGCATCAACGAGACGGGCGAGCTGTACATCGGCGGCACCCAACTGGCCCGCGGGTACCTGAACCAACCCGAACAGACCCGGGAGCGCTTCATCACCTCGCCGTTCATCCCCGCCGAACGCCTGTACCGCACCGGCGACCTGGCGTACTGGAACCCCGACGGCACCCTCCAGTTCGCCGGCCGGATCGACAACCAGGTCAAACTGCACGGCTGTCGCGTCGAACTCGACGAGGTCGCCCTGGCGGTCGAGGAGCACATCTGGGTCCGGCGCGCTGCCGTGGTCGTCGCCGACAACCCGCGCACCGGCTCGGCGAGCCTGGTCGCCTGCGTCGAGCTGAACCCCAACGAAGCGGCACTGATGGACCAGGGCAACCACGGTGCCCACCACCAGTCCAAGGCCAACAGGCTTCAGGTCAAGGCCCAGTTGTCCAACCCGGGTCTGCGCCGCCGCGAGCAGCTCGCCGGGCGGCCCGTGGTGGAGCTGCCCGGCAGGCAGGAGACGCCCCGGCAGCGCAGGGAGGTCTTCGCCCGCAAGACCTACCGCTTCTACGACGGCGCCCCGGTCACCCGGACCGCCGTGCTGGCCCTGCTCGCCGAACGCCCGGCCCGCGGCCCGTCCCGGGGACTGGACGAGCTGACGTTCGCGGAACTGGGCGAGCTGCTGCGCTGGTTCGGGGCGTACCACAGCGACCAGCGGCTGCTGCCGAAGTACGCCTACGCCTCCCCGGGGGCCCTGTACGCCA
Source organism: Streptomyces sp. YGL11-2 (assembly GCF_050054615.1). NCBI lineage: Bacteria > Bacillati > Actinomycetota > Actinomycetes > Kitasatosporales > Streptomycetaceae > Streptomyces > Streptomyces sp. YGL11-2. The sequence goes on along the minus strand of NZ_JBNHIN010000026.1, from coordinate 54,728 downwards.
CGCAGCTGTACCTGGAAACCGACGGCGGAGCGGCGGGACTTGAGCCGGGCACGTACTACTACCACCCCGTCGACCACGCCCTGGTGCGGACCGGCCCCCCGTCCCGCCGGTCGGAAGGTCATCTGTCGGTCCACTTCCTCGGCTGCAAGCAGGCCATCGAACCGGTGTACAGGAACAACATCCGGGAAGTTCTGGAGATCGAAGCCGGGCACATGGCCGGTCTCTTCGAACAGGTGCTGCCGGAGTACGGACTGACCATCCGGCCGCTGGCCCACGACGGGTCCGTCAAGGACCTCCTGGACGTCTCCGACGAGGACTACTACCTGGGCACGTTCGCCATCCGCCCCGCCGGCGGGGAACCGTGGCCGGACCCCACCGAGATCTATGTGCAGGCACATCCGGGACGCGTTCGGGACCTGCCCGCGGGCCAGTACCGCTACACCGGTGGCGAGTTGGAGCGCATCTCGGGTGAACTGGTGCTGCCGAAGCATGTCATCGCCATCAACCAGCAGGTCTACCGGCGCGCGAGTTTCGGCATCACCGCGGTGAGCCGCGCCGACCGGCCGTGGCTGGAGTACCTGGTCCTGGGCAGGAAACTCCACCACCTGCAACGCAACGGCCTGCGTCTCGGCCTGATGTCCTCGGGATACAGCTCGAAGACCGGCCGTCCGCTGCCCGCCGCCCGACGCGTCGAGGACATACTGGCCTCCTGCGGCATCCCCACCGGCCCCACGTACTTCTTCCTCGGCGGCAGGGTCAGCGAGGAGCAGATCCGTAGCGAGGGCATGCGCGAGGACGCCGTCCACATGAAGGGGCCGGCCGAGATCATCAAGGACGAGCTGGTGCGCATCCTGCCCGACTACATGGTCCCCGACCGGGTCCTGGTGCTCGACAGGTTGCCGCTGACGGCGAACGGCAAGGTCGACGGCAGGGCTCTCGCCTCCTTCGACCAGGTGCGGTCCGCGGACCGCACCACCCC
>NZ_JBNHIN010000026.1:0-53636 GCF_050054615.1 Streptomyces sp. YGL11-2 | reverse complement strand
CCCCCCACCACCCCGTACGTCGCCCCGGTCACACGGCAGGAGAAATGGCTCGCCGAGGCGTGGGGCAAGGCCCTGAAGTACGACAACGTCTCGGTCGAGGACGACTTCTTCGCCTGCGGCGGCGACTCGCTCACCGCCGTCGAGCTCATCCTGACGATCAACCGTGCGTTCGCCACGCGGCTGCCGCTGCAGGTCGTCTTCGAGCGCCCGAAACTGGCCGACCTCGCCGCCCGCATCGCCGACTGCGCCCCCTGCCCGTCCTCCCGGCTGGTGCCACTGCACGACGCGGGCTCCGGACGGCCCGTCTTCTGCTGGCCGGGGCTGGGCGGCTACCCGATGAACCTGCGCCTGCTCGCACGACGGGCAGCCATGGGCCGGCCCTTCCACGGCATCCAGGCACACGGCGTCAACCCCGGCGAAGAGCCCTACCGGACCCTCCAGGAGATGGCCGCCGCCGACCTCGCCGAGATCCGGCACGTGCAGAACGAGGGCCCCTACACCCTGTGGGGCTACTCCTTCGGCGCCCGGGTCGCCTTCGAGGCCGCATGGCAGCTTGAGCAGGCCGGTCAGGCGGTGGACCAGCTGATGCTGCTCTGCCCCGGCAACCCGAAGGTCCACCATGCCAACGCCGACCGCTACGGGCGTCAGGCGTCCTACGCCAACCCGGCGTACCTGACGATCCTGTTCTCCGTCTTCACCGGGTCCATCACCGGGCGCGACCTCGACCGGTGTTTGGCGACGGTCCGCGACGAGGACGGCTTCGTCGGCTTCATCCACCGTCTGCTCCCCGCACTGGACGAGCAGTTGATCCGCCGGATCACCCGGATCGTCGCGCGGACGTACGAGTTCCAGTACAACGGGCGCGAACTGTCCGAACGGCAGCTCCACGTACGCGTCGCGCTCTTCAAGTCCACTGGTGACGACGACTCGTTCATCGAAACCTGGTCCGGCCACTCCGCCGCACCCCCGGCCGTGGTCGAACTCGACGCCGATCACTACAGCGCGCTGAGGGCCACCGGCGTCGCCGAACTCGCCTCGGCCATCCACACCCGGCTGCGCGCGTGACGCCCGTGCGGGACACCGGGATGCCACATCACGGAGCGATTCCCGGCGCGTCTTCCCGAGGGCCCTCAACCGGTCCGGAGTCCGGTCTGAGCCGAAGGGCACCGTCCGTCCGGGGTCACATGGGCAGCGAGAGCAACCGGACCGGTCCCGCCGGCCAGTGGGCACCGTCGCAAAGGGGCGTCCACATGGTCCGCAGCGGCATGACCACGGGGCCGGCGGGCTGCTCCACCCGCACCTCCCCGGGCAGCGCCTGCCAGCCGAGCCGTTCGTAGAGGGCGACGAGGGGGGCGCGGCAGAAGAGGAGCCCGTAGCGCGGGCCCAGGGTGCGCGCGTGCTCCAGCGCGCCCGCCACCACCCGCCGGGCGAGCCCCTGCCCGCGTACCCCGGCCGCCACGGCCACACCGCCGACGCCCACCACCCGTGTCTCGGCCCCGCCGATCGCTGTCGGCAGCAGCCGCAGGCCGGCGTGCGCCACCAGCCGGCCGCCGAGCCGGATGCCGAAGTGCTCCTCCTTCGGCAGCCAGGTCAGGCCGTGCTCGGCGACGCCGAAGGCATCGTCTCCGTCGCCGAGGATCTCAGCCATGTCGACGGGTGTGTAGCGGGTGAGCCGCTCCACGGGTGGCAGCGCGGAAGGGGGGTTCTCGATCATCCCCGCATGATGCGACACCTGGCGGACGGCGGCCAACCGCGGCTTTCGGAAGGGCCCTGGCACACCCGGCCGCCCCTTCGCCTCTTGTACGCGTACGGCGCGGCCGGTTCGACGTCTTGACGCTCAACTTCCCTCCACCTACGTTCACTTCAGCTCTTGGCGCCCTGGGACGACCTTCACGCCGCGATGGAGGGAAAAGGTGCGGGTATGAGTGGGCTGCGACGTCGTTCCCTGCTGGCCGCGGGGGGTACTGCGGCTACCGCCGGGCTCCTGGGCACCGGAGCCGGCCCGGCGCGCGCGCTTCCCCGGACCGCGGGGTCCGCGGCCGGCGCGAGCGTCCCGGCGCACCGCCCGGGACCGTACGACGGCGAGGTCCGCGCGCTGCTGGCGCGTATGACTCTCGAAGAGAAGCTGGGCCAGCTCCAGCAGCTTCCCTGGACGTACGAGACCGGGCCGGGCGGGCCCGGCACGAAGGTGGCCGAACAGGCGGCGCGCCGGGGGCGGTTGGGCTCGGTGCTGAACATCTTCGGGGCGCGGGCGAGCAACGCGCTGCAGAAGATCGCCGTGGAGGAGTCCCGGCTCGGCATTCCGCTGCTGTTCGGGCTGGATGTCATCCACGGTTTCTGGACGACGTTTCCGATCCCGCTCGCCCAGGCCGCCAGTTTCGATCCGCGGGTCGCGGAGCGGGACGCCGAGGTCTCGGCGAAGGAGGCCCGCTCCAACGGCGTGCACTGGACGTTCGCGCCGATGATGGATGTGACGCACGAGCCGCGCTGGGGCCGGATCGCCGAGGGCAACGGCGAGGACCCGTATCTGACGGCCGCGTTCGCCGCGGCCAAGGTCCGTGCGTATCAGGGGGCGGACCTCTCCGCCACGGACCGGATCGCCGCCTGCGCCAAGCACTTCGTGGCGTACGGGGGTGCGGAGGGCGGGCGCGACTACAACACCGTGGATGTCTCCGAGGCCCGGCTGCGGAACCTGTACCTCCCGCCGTTCAAGGCCGCGGTCGACGCCGGGGTGGCCACGGTGATGGCCTCGTTCAACACCATCGGCGGCGTCCCCGCGCACGCCGATCCGCACACCCTCACCGACATCCTGAAACGGGAATGGTCCTTCGACGGCATGGTGGTCAGCGACTGGAACGGGGTCCAGGAGCTGATCCCGCACGGCGTCGCGGAGGACGGTGCGCAGGCCGCCCGACTCGCCCTGCATGCCGGTGTGGACATGGAGATGACCAGCACCACGATGGTCACGTACGGGAAGCGGTTGGTGCGGGAGGGGAAGATCAGCGAGCAGCGGGTGGACGACGCGGTCTCGCGGATCCTGCGGCTGAAGTTCGCACTCGGGCTCTTCGCGCGTCCGTATGCGGACGAGGGGGGCGAGATCGCGGCGCCGACACCGGACGCGCGGGCGGCGGCGCGCACGGCCGCCGCCCGCTCGATGGTGCTGCTGAAGAACGAGCAGGGGGTGCTCCCGGTCGGCCGGTCCGTGGGGTCGATCGCGGTGGTGGGGCCGTTCGGCGACTCCGGTGATCTGCTGGGGACCTGGGTGATGCCGCCCGCGGCGCAGAAGTTCCCCGCCGTGACGGTCCTCGACGCCGTCCGGAAGGCCGTGCCGGGCAGCACGGTGCGCTACGAGCGGGGTGTCGCGGCGCAGGGGGACGACACCAGCGGTATCGCGGCGGCCGTGGCGGCGGCCCGCTCCGCCGGGATGACCTTCGTGGTCGTCGGTGAGCCCGCGGCGCTCAGCGGTGAGGCCGCCGCGCGGAGCGACATCGGCCTGCCGGGCGCGCAGGAGAAGCTGATCGAGGCGATCGCGCGCACCGGGAAGCCGTTCGCGGTCGTCCTCGTCAACGGGCGTCCGCTGACCGTCGGCGGCTGGCTGGACGGCGCACCCGCGGTGCTGGAGGCGTGGCACCCCGGGATCGAGGCCGGCAACGCCATCGCCGATGTGCTGTTCGGCCGGGTCAACCCGGGTGGCAAGCTGCCCGTTTCGTTCCCGCGCACGGTCGGCCAGATCCCCATCCACTACAACCACGAGAACACCGGTCGCCCTTACGACCCCGACGACAAGTTCACCTCGAAATATCTCGACCTCCCCGACGGGCCCCGGTTCCCGTTCGGCCACGGCCTGAGCTATACGACGTTCCGTACGGGGCCGCCCGCGCTGAGCCGCGACCGGATCCCGGTGAGCGCCCTGCGTGCGGGGGACACCGTGGAGGTCGCGGCGACCGTCACCAACACCGGTTCCCGGCAGGGCGACGAGGTCGTCCAGCTCTTCGTCCACGACCGGGCCGCCGCCATCGCCCAGCCGGTCCGCCGGCTGCGCGGCTTCCGGCGGGTGACGCTGGCGCCGGGCGGCAGCCGGACGGTCCAGTTCCGGCTGGGTGCCGAGGACCTGGGGTTCTGGACCCACGACCCGCACGGCGAGTTCCTGCTGGAGCCCGGCGCCATCGACATCTACGTGGGGAACAGCTCGGCCGCCGAGGGCAGGTGCACGCTGTCCCTCACCTGAGGGCGCTTCAGGCGAACTGGGCCACGTACTCGGCGAAGGGCGGAACGCCCACCTCCGCCCGGCGCTCGTCCATCCGCTCCGGCTCCTCGCACGGCCACGGAACGGGCGCGCCGTCCCGTACGCCGGCGATCTGGGTGCCGTAGACCTGCCGTCGCCCCTCGTTCACCAGCGTGCGGTCGCGCAGGAACGCCAGCTCGCGGGCGCCGGCCGCGCCCTCCGCCACCGCACCCTCCATCAGCCGCAGGGCCCGGCGCTGCACTTCGAGCTGGCGGTCGGCGTGCTGGGCGAGCAGCCAGGCACTCCGCGCGGCCTCGGCGCCGACCAGCTCGGCCGTCGGCCAGCCGTACCGGTCCATGATCTCGCCGAGCCGGTCGCCGTGCCGGGCAGTCAGTCGGCGCCAGACCAACTGGTCGGCGAAGTCGTCGCTGTTGGCGCGGTGCGCGGTCCGGTTGTCCTCCGCGGCCATGCCGACCAGTTCCACGGCCAGTGCGGCGAGTTCGTCCTCGGTGGGGCGATGGGCGGGGTCGTCGTGTGTCATACGTCCTCCAGAGATTGCGGGATCGCATCGGGTGGTCGACACCACGCTAAGGGGGCAAATCCGGCCGAAGATCGTCCTTCCGGACGGTGCCCGGAGGGGTCTCGCGCAGGGATAATGGATCTATCCCCCGGAACGATCCGACCTCTGGCGGACCGCTCCGCCCGCTCACCGACCATCCGCCGACCCGAGGAGACCGTGGGGCCATGGCCGTGGACGCGCTGGACGCGAAGATCCTCCGGCTGCTGCTGGAGCAGCCGCGCACCAGCGTGCGGGAGTACGCCCGGGTGCTCGGGGTCGCCCGGGGGACGGTGCAGGCGCGGCTGGACCGGATGGAGCGGGAAGGTGTGATCACCGCGTACGGCCCCCGGCTCTCGCCCACCGCGCTCGGGCATCCGGTGCTGGCCTTCGTGCACATCGAGGTGACGCAGGGACGCCTTGAGGAGGTCGCCGATGCGCTGGCCGGCGTGCCGCAGATCATCGAGGCGTTCTCGACGACCGGCGGCGGGGATCTGCTGACCAGGGTGGTCGCCCGGGACGCGGCGCATCTGGAGGACGTGATCCAGCGGCTGATCAGCCTGCCGGGCGTGGTGCGTACGCGGACGGAGGTGGCGCTGCGCGAGCGGGTGCCGCACCGGATGCTGCCGCTGGTGGAGACGGTGGGCACGGCCGCCGGGAAGCCGGGGACGGCGTGACGCGGAGCGTCTGACCGGGGCGGGTGCGCGGGTCGTCCGGGCGGGCGGCTTGGCATGCTGGACGGTATGAGCGCCTCCAGCGACCCCCGGCCCCCCTCCGCCGCGTCCGCCATGTCGGCCCCGCCGACCCCGGTCATCTTCGATCTGGACGGCACGCTGGTGGACAGCGAGCCGAACTACTTCGAGGCGGGGCGCCGGCTGCTGGCCGGTTACGGCGTCACGGACTTCACCTGGGAGCGGCACGCCCGCTTCATCGGGATCGGCACCCGCGAGACGCTGGAGATCCTGGTGCGCGAGTACGGCATCGACGCACCGGTCGAGGAGTTGCTGGCCGGGAAGAACCGCGCCTATCTGGAGCTGGCCCGGGCGCATACCGAAGTGTTCCCGGAGATGCGGGAGTTGGTGGCGCTGCTGGCCGCGGGTGGGCATCCGATGGCGGTGGCGTCGGGTTCGTCACGGGCCGCGATCGAGGCGGTGCTGGCCGGAACGGGGCTGGATGCGCAGCTGACCACGCTGGTGTCGGCCGAGGAGGTGCCGCGCGGCAAGCCGGAGCCCGATGTGTTCCTCGAGGCCGCGCGCCGGATGGGTGTCGCGCCCGGCGCCTGTGTTGTGCTGGAGGACGCGGCGCCCGGTGCGCTGGCGGCGCACCGGGCAGGCATGCGGTGTATCGCGGTCCCGTATGTGGCCGCGACCGCCGGGGATCCGGCCTTCGCCGGTGCCGGCCTGCTCTTCGCGGGCGGCCAGGGGGAGTTCACGGCGCGGGCCGCGTACGCGTGGCTGGGGCGGACGGAACCGGCCGCCTAACCGGGGGCCGGTCACGCGATTCCGGCCGACTTGCACTCGGCGGCGAGGTCCGGGGTGCAGAGCAGGTCCGTACGGACGACGCCGTCGTTGACGACGGTGTCCTTGAGGTTCTGCTTGGTGACCAACTGGGCGTTGAAGAGCTTGGCGGGGATACCCGACGTGCTGCTGTTCTTGGCGGTGGTCGAGGTGAGCGAGGTGATGCGCTGGCCGCGCAGCAGGCGGAAGGCGATCTCGGCGGCGGTCTGCGCCTCCGGCCGGACCTGCTTGTAAACAGTGAACGACTGGGTTCCGTTCAACAGCCTCTGCAGCGCGGGGAGTTCGGCGTCCTGACCGCCCAGCGGAATGTTCTTGAGGCCGGCCGACCTGAGTGCTTCGGCGACGCTTGTGGCCATTCCGTCATTGGCCGAGTAGACCGCGTCGATGCCCTGCGCGCCGAGGGTGTTGATGGCGTTGGTCATCTCCTTCTTGGCTGTTTCCTCGGACCATTCGGGAATGTCCTTCTCGAAGGCGATTTTGCGGACCTTGCCGTCCAGGACGGCATGTGCACCCTTTTTGAAGGACGGGGCGTTCGGGTCGGTCGGCGAACCGTTCAGCATGACGACGTTCGCGCTGGAAGCCCGGGAACCGAGTGCGGTCAGAATTCCCTCGCCCTGGAGGCGGCCTATCTTCTCGTTGTCGTAGGAGACATACGCCTTGACGTTGCCCTCGGCGAGCCGGTCATAGGCAATGACCTGCACACCCTTCTGGGCTGCCGCGTCCACCCAACTCTTGGCGGCCTGCGCGTCGACCGGGTCCAGAAGGATGACCTTGACGCCCTTGTTCACCATCGCCTCGAACTGGGTTCTTTGGGTGTCCGGGCTGGATTCGGCGTTGTGGTAGTCCAACTTGCATTCGAGACACAGCGACGCGACTCTGCTCGAAATGATCCGGCGGTCAAAATTCTCGTAGCGCGTGGATTTGCTCTCCGGAAGCAGCAGACCGATCGTGTCCTTGCCCTGATCCGCGGCCGGATGATCACTTCCGCACGCCGCCAACGGTGCGGCGAGGGAAAGCGCCACCGCACTGATGGCGACCCGGCGGCGCATTGTTGCATTCGTCACATTCGCCGCACTCATCGCCTTCATCGCCTTCATGAAAGGTACCTCCGCAAGGGGCCGCCCTGACTCGGCCCAGAACGGCTGAGTGAACGTCACTCGGGCCCGGATCGTCAAGAATCGAAGTAATAACGATATGGAAGCGAGTTCTGCGTTGAGAGTCCGAAGACGTCAGGGGACGGGCGTCGACGGGCGGTTCCCGGCCCGCTACGCCAGGTGATCTTCGTGCTGCCGCGGGGCAGGTATGAGGGCCATGACCACGGTGTGGAAGCAGACCCCGATCTCCGCCGAGGGGCGGCTGGGCCTCCCCGACGAGCACCCCGGCCGCCACGACCAGGACTATCTGCGGCGCCGCGACGTGCTGGCCGCCCGCGCCAAGGGGCATCGGGTCGGCGCGCCGTACGAGGGCGTCGACTACACCGAGGCGGAGCACCGGACCTGGCGTACGGTGCACACCGCGCTCGGCCCGGCGCACCGCGCGCACGCCTGCCGGGAGGCTCAGGACGCCGCGGAGGAGGCGGACATCCCCGCCGAGCGGATCCCGCAGCACGCGGACATCTCGCCGGGCCTGCGGGCCCGGACCGGTTTCGGGTTCACGCTGGCCGGCGGTGTGGTGGCCAACGAGCGGTTCCTGGGCGCGATGGAGCACGGCTACTTCCACGCGGTGCAGTTCGTACGCCATCCGGCCGTGCCGCTCTACACCCCCGAACCCGATGTCATCCACGACGTGTTCGGGCACGGCATTCATCTGTCGGATCCGCGCGTCGCGGAGCTGTACCGGCTCTTCGGGCGGACCGCGAACCGGGTCCGTTCCAAGGAGGCGCTGGACATTCTCAGCCGGGTCTACTGGTTCACCCTGGAATACGGTCTGCTCACCGAATCCGGTGCTCCCAAGGCTTTCGGCGCTGCGCTGCTCTCCTCCTTCGGGGAGATCGGCGCGCATGCCGTCCGGGAAGTCCGGGCACTGGACATCCGCGCCGCGGCCTCACTCCCGTACCGCATTTCCGGCTATCAGCCGGTTTTGTTCGCCGCACGGTCTTTGGCGCACCTCGAAGACACCCTGGGTGCGTTCTGCGCGGAATTCGACGAGGACACCGGGCGCCGGCTGGGAATCCCGTCAATCCCCGGCAACCGGAGATGACACCGCCCGGCTCCACGGGGAAGTGCGGCCGCTTTCCGCGGGGTTCGGGCGGCCGGCACGGGCGCGGCGGAGCAGGCGCGAGCCGCCCGCGCGGGCTCTGCCCCTGAACGGCCCGCCCCGCTCACTCCAGCACGCCGATCAGCGCGAGCGTGATGTTGTCCGGCCCGCCCGCCTCGATGGCCGCCTTCCACAGCTCGAAGGCCGCCCGGCCGCCGTCGTACGCCCGCAGCAGGGCGCCGATCTCGTCGTCCAGGACGGGGTCGGTCAGCCCGTCCGTGCACACCACATACCGGCTGCCCGCGGCGAGCGGCGCGGTCGTCACATGCGGGGTGACGGCGCAGAACCGGGTCGCGCCGCCGATCGCCTGGGTCACGAGCGAGGTGGTGCGCTGCCCCTCCCGCAGCGGCGGGCTGTCGTCCACGCTCACCTGACGCACCCCGTCCCCGTCCGCCTCCAGCACCCTGCTGTCACCGACGTTGAAGACCAGCAGCGCGTCGGGCAGGACGACGGCGCCGGCGACCGTGGTGCCCATCGCGGTCAGCGCCGGATCCCGGTCGGCCGCCGCGTACACCGCGTGATTGCACCGGACCAGGGCGTCACGCACCGCGTCCTCGCTGTCCAGGGACGGCCCCAGGGACGCCAGGTGCCGGACGGTCAGCGCACTGGCCACCTCACCGGCCGGCTGCCCTCCGATTCCGTCCGCGACCGCCACCACCAGCGGCTTGCCGAGTGGGAACACCAGCGTCTGCGGATTCTCGGTCACCGTGCCGCACAGCGTCCACGGCCCCACCACCAGGCTGTCCTCGTTGTGTTCGCGGATCAGCCCGGTGTGACTGAGCGCCGTCACCGTGATGTACCGCATCGCCGTGTCCGCCTCTCCTCGGGGCGGGGCCCGGGGGTCGCCCGCGCTCACCCCGCCGTCTGCCGCCCGCTCAGCGTGTGCCGCTGCATCAGCCGGGAGATGTCCTTGCCGGTGACGATCCCCACCAGATGCCCCGTGTCGACGACCAGGATCCGCATCCCGGTCCGCAGATTGAGCTTGTCCAGCGCCTCGGTCAGCAGATCGTCCGGGGCGGCCACCGCGCACTGGGACAGCGGCGTCGCCACGTCCCGCACCCGCAGTTCCTCCCGCTGCGGCCCGGGGATCGCGGCAAGCCGGCGGAGTTCCACGATGCCGCTCGGCCGGCCCTCGAAGTCCAGCAGCGGCACGGCGGAGTGCCCGGCCGTCACCGCCACCTCGTCGATGAAGCGCCGCACGCTCAGCCAGTCCGCACCGGTCACCACCGGACTGGACATGGCATCCGCGGCCCGCACGCCCCGCAACGCCGTCTGGAGCGCGGCATTCCGCCGCTCCGCCCCGGCGACGACCATGATGAACAGCCCGATGAACGCCAGCCACAGCCCGCCCGTGACCCCGCGCAGCAGGGAAATCCAGCCGACCGCCACCATCAGCCCGCCCATGACCTGCCCGCCGCGGGACGCCGCCAGATCCGCCCGGTCCCGGTCGCCGGTACGCCACCACAGCAGCGCCTGGACCACCCGTCCCCCGTCGAGCGGCACGGCCGGCAGCAGGTTGAACACCCCCAGGAACAGATTCGCCCACCCCAGCCACACCAGCACCACCGCGGGTACCGCCCACAGCGGGGACAGCTCGTGCAGCCCGATTCCGGCCCCCAGCGCCACGCCCCCGATCATCAGGCTGGTCAGCGGCCCGCTCACCGCCACCGCGAAGGCCGCCGCCGCCGTCTTCGGCCGGCCCATCCGCGTCATCCCGCCCAGCGCCCAGAGGGTCACGTCCTCGACCGAGATCTGCTTGCGCCGCGCGATCGCGGCATGCGCCGTCTCGTGCAGCAGCAGACTGCCGGTGAGCAGCGCCGCCCCGACGACACCGGCGAGGGCGTAGACGACGGCGGACCGCCCCGGCGTCGTCGCCGGCAGCGTCTGCCGCCCCAGCCCATACGCGAAGAGCACCACCAGCAGCGGCACGCTCCAGTGCATGCGCAGCGGCACCCCGACCACACGTCCGATACGGACCGAGCCGTTCATCACCGTCTCCTGCCGGCCCGGCACCCGGTTCGCCCGGGCAGGGCCTCGACGCCCCGCACTCCGCGAACCGCCCGGCACGGCACTCACCACAATTGTCGCTCGCGACACCGCACACGTCGGGGCGGCGACCGCCGGTCCGGCGCACGCGGCCCGCGGGTGCGCTGCCCAGGGAGCCCGCGGGGTGCGGATCTAACCTGGAAGCACGGGCGCCGCCATGGGAGGCGCGCCATCACAGGAGGCGGATCGTCATGGGGCGAAGCCACCACTTCCATCTCGACCAGGGTCACCACTCGATCACCGTGAACGTCGGCCCCGGACGGGACGGCGAGATAGAACTCCTGGTCAACGGCAAGGTCATCGCCTACCAGAAGGAGCACGGCCCGGGCATGAACCTGCTCACCGGCGAACTGCCCGACGATCCCGCCCGCCTCTTCCGCGTCCGCATCCGTGAACCCCGCCTCGTACCCGCCGCCCCGCGCTGCACGCTCGAACTCGACGGCGTGGAACACCCCATGCCGGAGCGCCCCGACCTCTGAACCCCCCGGCCCCCTGAGGTCGCGCCCGCACATGCCGCCCCCGCCTCCGTCCTCCTCCCCGTTCTCCTCTCCCCTCCCCCGTCACCCGCGCCCGCTACCTGCGCGTGGCCTCGGTCTCCACCAGCTCCTTGAAATGCTCCAGGTCGCTGCGCACGCTCCGCTCGATGGCGACCGCCTGCGCGAACCCCTTCGGACCGCCGAAGGTCTCCTTGATCGTGCCCGGGTCGTACTCGAAACGGGCCTGGAGCCGGGTGTGCTCCCGGTCGATGGGCAGCAGCGAGAAGGAACCGGCGAGATCCGGCCCGCTCCTGGTCTGCCAGGTCATCACGTTCTCCATCTCGCGGTCGACGATCTCGACCTCCAGCTCCTGCGTCGGGCCGGCGGCGTCCAGGTCCAGGTGCGTCCGCCGCTCACCGGCCGAACGGGCCTCGCGCACACCGTTCACGAACCGCGGATAGACCTCCGCGCGATGGAGGCAGTCCCACGCCTTGTCGACCGGAACACTGATGTCGATGTGTTCTTCGAGAGTGCTCATCGCACACCTCACAGCTCGTTTCACGGCTCCCCCGCTACGTATCCAGAGTCCTCCGCGCGACGCCCGGAGGCGACCCGAGTGCGCTCCGGGGCGGGGCGCTGCCGAGCGGCGCGCCGATCCGCCGCCGCTATCCCCGCGGCGCGATCGCGAGGATCGCGACATCGTCGTGGAGCGCACGGGTATGGCGCGGCAGATCGGTGTCGAGGAAGTCGATGACATCGGCGGGACCGGGAGCGGGCCGCCCCGCGAACCGGTCACCGAGCCGTTCGAGCAGGGGATAGAAGTCCCCTGCCTGATCACGGGCCTCGACCAGCCCGTCGGTGCAGAGCAGCAGCACATCGCCCGGTGCGAAGCGGTGGGTGTACGCGGTCGGGAGCTCGGCGGCCAGCCGGCCCAGCCCCAGCGGAAGGGCGGGCGGCCCGGAGAGGACGGTCACCTCACCGCCGGAGATCAACACCGGCTCGACATGCCCGTGATTGATGATCGTCACCTGGTGGGCCCCGGCGTCGTACTCGATCAGCGCCGCGGTCACGAACAGCTCGTCGTCCGGGATCTCCGCCGCCTCGCGCACCAGCCGCCGCTCCATACGGGAGGCGACCTCCAGCAGATCCCCGGGGGCGTAGACCGCCTCGCGGAAGCAGCCGAGGACATCGGCGACGGTGCGTACCGCCTGGAGCCCCTTCCCCCGGACATCGCCGATGATGGCCCGCTCGCCCGCCGGAGTGTCGTGGATGTCGTACAGGTCTCCGCCGACCGTCGTACCGACCTCACCGGAGCGGTAGAGCCCGGCGGCCAGCACCGATCCGACCCGGTGCGGCACCGGCCGCAGCAGGGTCCGCATCAGCGCCTCGGCCACCGAGTTGGCCCGCACCAGCTGCCGCCGCTGGCGCTGCCGGTGCCCGGCCAGCGCCACGCCGAGCACCCCTACGACACCGGTGGAGATATAGGCGGCGACGTAGTTGTTCCCCCATAACTCGTGGATGTTGTGCCCCGTACAGCACGGGGTCCCCGCCAGTACGGCCTCCAACCCGACGGCGCATACCGTGACGACGGCGACGCCCACCGGTCCGAAGCCGAAGGCCGCCAGCACCGGCACCGCGATCAGCAGGAAGCTCACCGCCCACTGGGTGGGCGTGACGAATTCCAGCAGCAGCACGAAGACGAAATAGGCGGGCGGCAGCCAGCGCATCCACGTGGGCACCGTCGGAACCTCGAACCCGTTGCTGTCGACCAGCCCGGTGAGCCGGTTGGCCTCACGGCCGCGGCCCCGCCGACCCATCACAGCTCGAAGATCCACTCACGCGACCTGTTCACACGGACTCCTGTCACGGACTCCTGTCACGACCGTGCTCACGGCCCTCAAGCCTGACGCCCCTGAACAGCCAACCCGACGATTACGCCATCGGCGGCATGTCACACCCGCCGCCCCGCCGCCCTTCTCATCCCTGCCCTGCTCCTCCACCACCGCGCCCGCCCGCGGATGCTGCCGGAGGGCGTACGCCGGGTCGGCGGCGCGGCGGGCCGGGAAGTCGTCGAAGGCGGTCCGGCGGCGCGGGGGCGGCGAACGAAGGCCGTCAGCCCGGTGTCCTCCCTGGCTCGGCTGGCCGGAAACCGTCTTATCGCCGGGCACCGGCGGATCTAGCGTTGACCACATGACCGGATTCGAAATCCGGTCACGGACATCGGAACGGACGCGGAGGGAGACGGTCCGTGGAACGGTCGGAGCGCGGCGAGCGCATCCTGGAAGTGGCCGCGGAGCTGTTGCTCGCCTGGGGCTACGGGCGGGTGACGATCGACGAGATCGCCCGCCGGGCCAAGGTCGGCAAGGGGACGGTCTATCTGCACTGGAAGACCAAGGACGCACTGCTGCTGACCGTCGTGCTCAAGGCCAAGTCCCGTGCCCAGCAGCGGCATTTGGCGCGGATGCGCGCCGATCCGCTGGAGGTGCTGCCGAGCCGGATGATGGGCGCCTACTACGGCGACTTCCTGGCCGAACCGGTGTTGCGCGCCCTGTACACCGACGACGTCGACGTCCTCGGCCGGCTCAACGACTCGGCGAGGAAGGAGCTCGCCGACCTCGTGGCCCTGGGCGACCGCGTCCTGCGCCGCCATCTCGAAGTGCTGCGCGAGCACGGCCTGATGTACGCGGACACCGATGTGCGGCACCAGCAGTATGCGCTGATGGCCACGGCCACCGGCTTCTTCACGGCGGAGGCGCTGCTCTTCGACCGTGCGCCGGACACCCCGGAGATACGCGGCGGGATCTTCGCCGAGTCGGTCCGGAGAATGCTGGAGACGACACCCTCCCATGACGCGGCCGCGGCCGCCGCGCCCGAAGTCATCGCGCTCTACGAGGAGTTCGAGAGGCACAGCGCGGAGGAGATGCGCCGGCAGCTGCGCGACTGAGCGCCCCTTTCCCACCGAAGGAGAAAGAGACCATGACGCAATTAGACAAGTCGCCCTTCGCCGAGCACGTCGGCAAACACCCCGGCGAGCCGAACTCCATGGACCCCGGCCTGCTCCACGACCCGTTCACCGGCTACGGCGAGCTGCGGGAGCAGGGCCCGGTCATCCGCGCCCGCTTCCTGGACGACACACCGGTGTGGTTCGTGACCCGCTTCGAGGAGGTCCGGCAGGTCCTGCGCGATCAGCGGTTCGCCAACGATCCGGCCTGCGCGCGGGGCAGTTCGGGCGAGGGATCGCCCACGTCACGGCTCATGGACATGCTGGGACTGCCCGAGGATCTGCGCGTCTATCTCGCCCGCTCGATCCTCACCATGGACGCCCCCGATCACACCCGCCTCCGGCGGCTCGTCTCGCGAGCCTTCACGGCACGGAAGATCACCGGTCTGCGGACCCGCGTCGAGGAGATCGCGGACGACCTGCTGACCCGGCTCCCCGCGCACGCCGAGGACGGCGTCGTCGACCTCATCCGGCATTTCGCCTATCCCCTGCCGATCACGGTCATCTGCGAACTGGTCGGGATTCCCGAGGAGTACCGTCCGCAATGGCGGAAATGGGGAGCCGACCTCGTCTCGCGGGAGCCGGGACAGCTCGCCGAGGCGTTCCCCGCGATGATCGACCATATCCACGAACTGATTCGGGCCCGGCGCGAAGCCCTCACCGACGACCTGCTCAGCGAACTGATCCGTACGCATGACGACGACGGCAGCCGGCTCAGCGACGTCGAGATGGTCACCCTGGTCCTGACCCTCGTCCTGGCCGGTCACGAAACCACCGCCCACCTCATAGGCAACGGCACGGCGGCGCTGCTCACCCACCCCGACCAGCTGCGCCTGCTCAAGGCCGATCCGGCTCTTCTCCCGCGCGCCGTCCACGAGTTGCTGCGCTGGTGCGGTCCGGTGCAGATGACCCAGTTGCGGTACGCCACCGAGGACGTCGAGCTGGCCGGTACGCCGATCCGGAAGGGCGACGCCGTGCAGCTCATCCTGGTGTCGGCGAATCACGATCCCCGTCACTACGCCGATCCCACGCGGCTCGATCTGACCCGCCACCCCGCGGGCCACGCGGAGAACCACGTCGGTTTCGGCCATGGCATGCACTACTGCCTGGGCGCCACACTGGCCCGCCAGGAGGGGGAGGTCGCCTTCGGCAAGCTGCTCGCCCACTATCCGGAGGTGTCGCTCGCGGTGGCGCCGGAGGAGCTGGAGCGGGTGCCGGCGCCGGGCAACTGGCGGCTGGCGTCGCTGCCGTTGCGGCTGGGCTGAGCGCGCGGTCCCCTCGCACGAGCCGGTCAGCCGCTGCCGGGGGCGCCGGCCCGTCGCGTGCTCCAGCCGTCGATCGGGACCGTACCGAGCCGGTAGCCGTGCTCGTCCAGGAGATGGCCGCTCAGCTTCATCGGCCACAGGGCGACGGCGCGGTCGCCGATGACGATGCCCGGCACCTTCTCGGTGACCCGGGTCTCCAGCCGCTGGATGTCGTCGACCGACCGCACCCACCCGATGATCAGCAGGTTGTGCCGGCCGGTGATGCCGGCGCAGAGCCGGATGTCGCTCATGCCCGCGATACCGCGGGCCGCCCGCTCGACGGTGTCCGCCGGGACACCGGCCCACAGCACGGCGGCGACCGGGCGCTTCGACAACGGGCGGGCGATCTCACAGCGGGCGTGCACGGCACCCTCGTCGAGCAGGCGCCGGGTCCGTCTGCGCACGGTGTCGACGCTCGCGCCGCAGCGCTCGGCGAGCGCGGTGTAGGGGGCTCGTCCGTCCGCGGAGAGCGCGACGATGATCCGGCGGTCCAGATCGGTCAGGGTGAGGGGGCCGGGCCGGTGGTCGCGGGACGGCTGGTCCGCGGCGAGCCGGGCGACCTGGGCGGGACGCAGCGAGCGCAGGCGCCAGCGGCTGCCCTCGGCGTAGATGGCGCCGGCCAGGTGTATCCGGCGGGCCGTGACGCCGGGCAGGGCGCCCAGCACGGTCGTGGACCAGTGCGAGAGGGTGGCCAGGTCGGTGGTCATGACGGTGAGCAGCAGGTCGCGGTCGCCGGTGACATGCTCGACGGTCGAGACCACCGGCTGCCGCGTCAACTGCTCGGCCACCTCCAGCAGTCGGCCGTTGGCGCAGTCGACCTCGACGAACGCCAGGCAGCCGTGCCCGGACACGGCCAGCGCCAGCCCGGGATAGCAGCTGATCCACGCCGCGCCCTGTTCGGTGAGCCGGCTCCAGCGGCGGGCGAGGGTGACCGCGTCCAGTCCGAGGACCCCGGCGATCCGGGCCCAGCTGGCCCGGGGGCTGATCTGCAGAGCGTGGACGAGGGACGAGTCCACCTCGTCCAGTCCGCCGAAATCCTGCACCGGGGCGTCCTCTCTGCGTTTTTCCGGCGTTCTCTGGTCGCGACGCGCGCGGCAGCTTCAGCGTAGGGGCATGCGCAGGCGGACCGCGGACGGGTGCGCAGGCCGGACCGCAGCCGGGCCGGCAGGCCAGGATCGGAGAGACGGATGTCGATAACGGGAACAACGGGCACGGAGTCGCCACTGCTGGCGGACGCCGAAGAGATCCAGGAGGAGCTCGTCGCGCTGCGGCGGGCCCTGCACCGGGAGCCCGAGCTGGGGCTGGAGCTGCCCCGTACGCAGGAGCGGGTCCTCGCGGCGCTGGACGGCCTGCCGCTGGAGATCACCCTCGGCAAGGGGCTCAGCTCGGTGACCGCGGTGCTGCGCGGCGGCAAACCGGGAGGAGCGGTGCTGCTGCGGGCGGACATGGACGCGCTGCCGGTGCAGGAGGCGTCCGGTGTCGCATACGCCTCGCAGCTGGCCGGGCGGATGCACGCATGTGGCCACGACCTGCACACGGCCGGCCTGGTGGGGGCCGCCAGGCTGCTCTCCGAGCGGCGGGCGCAGCTCCGGGGCGATGTGGTGTTCATGTTCCAGCCCGGCGAGGAGGGGCACAACGGGGCCGCCGAGATGATCGCGGAGGGCGTGCTGGAGGCGGCCGGGAAGCCGCTGGACGCCGCGTACGCGCTCCATGTCGCCGCCAACCAGGTGCCGCAGGGCATGGTGGCCAGCCGCCCCGGCACGGTGATGACCGCG
Source organism: Streptomyces sp. YGL11-2 (assembly GCF_050054615.1). Lineage (NCBI taxonomy): Bacteria > Bacillati > Actinomycetota > Actinomycetes > Kitasatosporales > Streptomycetaceae > Streptomyces > Streptomyces sp. YGL11-2. The sequence continues at coordinate 36,480 of NZ_JBNHIN010000026.1, read as the reverse complement.
TCGGATGTGCTGAAGGTGACGGTACGGGGACGCGGCGGCCATGGTTCGGCCCCGCACTCCGCGCTCGACCCGGTGCCGGTGGCCTGCGAGATGGTGACAGCCATCCAGGGCTGGACCTCCCGCACCTTCGACATCTTCGACCCGGTGGTGGTCTCCGTGGGCAGTCTGCACGCCGGGGCGCAGCACAACGTCATTCCGGAGACCGCCGTCTTGGAGGCGACCGTCCGCAGCTACTCGGCGGCCAACCAGGAGCGGCTGGCCGAGGGGCTGCCGCGGCTGGTACGCGGGATCGCCGCGGCGCACGGCCTGGAGGCCGAGGTCGACTACCAGGTGATGTATCCGGTCACCGTCAACGAGCCGGCAGAGACCGCGTTCGCGCTGGAGGCGGCACGGGAGCTGCTCGGCGACGCACACGTCTGGCTCGCCCCGCGGCCGCACAGCGGCTCGGAGGACTTCTCGCTCGTACTGGCGCAGGTGCCCGGTGCGATGCTGCTGGTGGGCGCCGTCCCCGAGGGAACCGATCCCGCGACGGCTCCGATGAACCACTCCCCCGAGGCGGTGTTCGACGACGCCGTGCTGGCTCGGCAGGCCGCACTGCTGGCGACGTTGGCGGCACAACGCCTGGACCGCGGAACACTCGCCACGCAGTAGCGCCCACCCGGCACCGCGAGCCCACCGGACACCGCACGGAACGCACAGCGCCGGGCCGCGGCCCACCCGCGGCCCGTCCCGTAAATCGGCTGGCGCGGGCGCTCTCCGGTACCGAGGATCACCGCATGGCTATCAAGGACCCGTTCCTCACCACAGCCCGCCTCACCCTGCGCCCCTTCGCCGACACGGAGGCCGACCTGGACCTCGTCGTGGCACTCGACAGCGATCCGGAGGTGATGCGGTACATCACCGGAGGCCGGCCGATGACACGGGCCGAGATCCGCGCCGAGTCCTTCGCGCGGATGCTGCACGGCGGTTTCTGGGCGACCCATCTGCGGGAGACCGGCGAGTTCCTCGGCTGGCACTGCCTCCGCCCCGACACGGACGGCGGCCCGACGGCCTCCGCCGACCTCGGCTACCGGCTGCGGAAGGCGGCGTGGGGCAGGGGATTCGCCACGGAGGGGGCGCTCGCCCTGATAGCGAAGGGGTTCGGTGAGCTGGACCACGACCGGATCACCGCCAACACCATGTCCGTGAACACCGGCTCGCGCCGTGTCATGGAGAAGTGCGGCCTCACCTTCGCCCGCACCTACCACGAGGAGTGGCCCTACCCGGTCGCGGGCGATGAGCACGGGGACGTGGAGTACGTACTGACCCGCGAGGAGTGGTCGGCCCGCCGGCAGGCCGGGTAGGGCCTGTCCGATGGGTCGGGGTCGGACAGTCCTGGCCCTACGAGTCCCCCAGGGCAGCCCCTCGGCGGCCCCACTGCGCCGCTGACCACCGATCGCCACCGAATCACCACCCATCACCACCGGTTACGGTCGCAACACGCGCGCGCGACACCATGGAGGCATGAGGACGATGACGCCCACGACGGCCGCGCGGCCCCCGACGCCCGCGCGGAGCGACCCCGTCCTCGTCTACGACGGCGACTGCGGCTTCTGCACCACCGCGGTGGCCTTCGCCGAACGGCACCTCCGCCCCCGCTGCCGGGTCACGGCGTGGCAGTTCGCGGATCTGGCGGCGCTCGGGATCACCGAGCAGCGGTCGGAGTACGAAGTGCTCTGGGTCACTCCGACGGGAACCGTGTACGGCGGCGCCCAGGCCGTCGCCAGGCTTCTGCTGCGCACCGGCGGCCCATGGGCCGTCGTGGGCGCCGTACTCACCCTGCCTCCGGTGCGCTGGCTCGCCCACGGCACCTACCGGCTCATCGCCCGCAACCGCCACCGTATGCCCGGCGGCACACCGGCCTGCGCCCTGCCCTCCAACAACAGGCCCGCTCCCCCGAGTTGACCGCCCACGGCCCCGCCCCACCGACGCCCCGGACGACCGGCTACCGGCTACCGGCGAGGCTTCCCCCGCTTGCCGCCGCCTCCCTTGGAGCCACCGGCCCCCCGCCGCGCACCCCCGGCCGCCCTGCCCGCCGGCTTACCGACCGACTTGCCCGTCGCCTTCCCGGTCGACCTGCCGCCTGTGGGCTTGCGCCCCCCACCGCTCTTTTCGGGGCGCTTGTCCTTCTGCTCCGCCGGTGCGGCCGGGCGGCGGCCTCGGGTGCTGTTGACCGTCCGCCCGCGGACGATCCCGATGAAGTCCTCCACCAGATCGGTGGTCCCGTCCTCCCGCCACGACAGCGCGACCCGCGATTCCGGGGTACCCGTGACCGGCCGGTAGGTGAGGTCCCGCCGGTGGTGCAGGCGGGCGAGCGACTGCGGGACGACCAGCAGTCCCACCCCCGCCGCCACCAGCTCGATGGCGTCCGCCGTCGTGGCGGGCCGCTCGATCGCCGGCCGGCCCGGCGGACGCTCCCAGTCGAGCGTGTCGTCGAGGGGGTGCAGCACGATGTCGTCGGCGAGATCCTCGGCGGTTACCTCGGCTGCCGCGGCCACGAGGTGGTCCTTCGGGACCACGACCACCGTCGTCTCGGTGTAGAGGGGGATGGCGCTGAGGTCCGTCCGGTCGGTCGGCAACCGCAGCAGACCCGCGTCGGCACCCCCGTCCCGCAGCGCATCGGCCGCTTCGGCGGCGGACACCTGCACGAGATGCAGCGGGACGTCGGGCAGGCGCTCGTTCCAGATCCGCACCCACTTGGCGGGCGTCACTCCCGGGACATACGCGAGCCGGAACGAAGGGGATGCTTCCGAGCCTGTCACCCCGCCAGGTTACCGGCCGTGGTCAGCGACCGCGCACACGCTCGATACCCTGGGCAGCATGAAGTCGCACCAGACCGCCCAGACGATGAAGCCCGCCACCGCGGCGAAGAAGCTGGGTGTGTACCTCGAAGCCACCCCCGCCGAGTTCCGGGACGGCGTCGTCTCGCGTACCGAGCTCAACGCGCTCCAGGCGGATCCGCCCGAGTGGCTGCGGGAGCTGCGACGCAACGGCCCGCACCCCCGGCCGGTGGTCGCGGCGAAGCTGGGCGTCTCCATCTCCGGGCTCGCCCGCGGCGGGATCACCGAGGCCCTCACCACGGAGCAGATCGACGCCCTGAAGGCGGACGACCCCGAGTGGCTCCAGAAGGAGCGCGCCACCCAGGCCGAGGTCCGCAAGGAAGCCTCGCGCATCAAGGAGAAGAACAAGAAGAAGGACGCGTAACGAGCCGACGCGTCCCCCTGAGCCCGGCCGGGCCCCACCGACCGCACGGCCGGCCTCACCCGCTGTAACCAACCGCAACACCGAAGCCGACACCCCGCCCCACGCCAGCCCCCCCTCCCGTTTCCTCCCCCGCCTCCTCCCACCCACCCCCAATTGGTCCACACCTATTGACCATAGGTATGGACCAACTTACGGTGTGGCGCATCACCACCCGCTCCGGGACGAGGCCGGCCCCGGCCATCCGCCGAACTCCCGTATCTCACAACCCTCGTGACGTCCCGTCACGATGTGAAGGGAGCACCGCGTGATCGGTCGTCGGACAGCGCGCCTACTGAGGATCGGCCTGGCAGCGGCCTGCGTCCTGCCCCTGCTGGGCGTCGCGAGCCCGAGCGCTCCCCGGAACGACACCTGCGCCACGAAGGCGCGCCCTTCCGGCAAGGTCCTCCAAGGGTATTGGGAGAACTGGGACGGCGCGGCGAACGGCGTCCACCCGCCCTTCGGCTGGACCCCGATCACCGACGCCCGTATCCGCGATCACGGATACAACGTCCTCAACGCCGCGTTCCCCGTCATCCGCTCGGACGGCACGGCCCTGTGGGAGGACGGGATGGACGCCACGGTCAAGGTGCCGACCCCGGCCGAGATGTGCCAGGCCAAGAGCGACGGCAGCACGCTTCTGATGTCCATCGGCGGCGCCTCGGCCGGCATCGACCTCAACTCCACTGCCGTGGCCGACCGTTTCGTGGAAACCATCGTGCCGATCCTGAAGAAGTACAACTTCGACGGGATCGACATCGACATCGAAACCGGCCTCACCGGCAGCGGGAACATCAACCAGCCGTCCCCCTCCCAGACCAACCTCATACGCATCATCGACGGCGTCCTCGCCCAGATGCCCCCGGGCTTCGGCCTGACGATGGCCCCCGAGACGGCCTATGTCACCGGCGGCAGCGTCACCTACGGATCGATCTGGGGCGCATACCTGCCCATCATCAAGAAGTACGCGGACAACGGCCGCCTCTGGTGGCTGAACATGCAGTACTACAACGGCAGCATGTACGGCTGCTCGGGCGACTCGTACCAGGCCGGCACGGTCGAGGGCTTCACCGCGCAGACGACCTGCCTCGACAAGGGCCTGACCGTCCAGGGCACCACGATCAGGGTCCCCTACGACCAGCAGGTCCCAGGTCTCCCCGCCCAACCAGGCGCCGGCGGCGGCTACATGACCCCGAACCTGGTCACCCAGGCATGGAACACCTACAACAGCGGCTTGAAGGGCCTGATGACCTGGTCCCTCAACTGGGACGGCTCCAAGAACTGGACCTTCGGCGACAACGTCAAAGCTCTGCAGGGACGTTGAGCACTGGCGTTGAGCGCTCGCGGCGCGGTCGACCCCCGTCACCCGAGTGCGGCACCGCCGCAGCGCCCTAACCGCAGAAACGCAACCGCAACCGCCGAGGCGAGTTGTCGACGTTCGTGCCCGCGAAACCCCGTCAAGACAACCCCACCGTAGCTGACTGCGCACTTCCGGCTTCAGGGTCAGGACTGGCCGCCCTGCCCTGGACGGCAGTCGTGGTCTCGGCCCAGTTGTTCGGGTGAGCCTGGGATCACCAATGAGGTGTCCGGCAGTGGCGGGGCGCCCCAACGCTTCACCTGGTGGCGCCACCGCCGAAAGAGAGCCCCGCCGTTGTCCTGGCACGGCCGGGGGCCTTCGCTGCGTCACGGCTACCTCAGGCAGGGCCGCCCTGCCGTGCGAGCCACCTGGTCAGCGACCCGAATCCGGAACCTCACGCGGGGCGGACGCAGCCTGGTCTCCGGGCCGGGATACCCAGCCGACGGTGGCAGCCAGGGTACGCAGGACGGTCGCGCCGGCGAGCACGACCGAGGAGACCGGCCGTCCCATCCATCGCGTCAGATCGCCTCGCAGGTCGGGATCGAGCTCGACGGTCACCCGGATGTATCTGCTCTTCAGCCTGGCGACTTTGGCGGAGCGGGGTGCCGAGACATCCTGCTCGCGCAGCAATGCGGCGCGGTAGCTCTCCTTGCGCTGGCTCATGCCTCACCCTGACGCTTAATCAGTTCCTCCGCGAAATCCATGTACGCCGAACTCTTGGCCTGGACCGGGCTCCCGAAAGACTGGGAGTAGAGGTCGAGCCGCGCGATCTGGGTGTCCAGCACCTCGAAACCCCGCTCGGTGAGTGCCTCGCGAGCGTCCGCATCGGGCCCGGTGCGCGTGGCATCGGGACGGTTGGTGCGATTGAGCAGGACCGCCGAGCGGGCCGGCTCCGCACGCAGGGACTGCACGTCCGCCATCTCGCCACGGATGGGTGCCATCCGGTCCAGTTCGATGGGTGCGGGGGTCACGGGCACGATCCACTCGCCGGCGTACCTCATGATGCTGCGGGCGATGCGGGGATGGTCCTCCAGCTGGGGCGCGTCGAGCACGACGGCCTGCCGGTTGCCCAGGAAGTCGTTCACGCGACGGTGGACGTCCCCCACCGGCAGGGCGATCACCGGAAACGGAAAGCCACTGGCCAGCTCGCTCCAGCGCAGCGCGGAAGCGGCCGGGTCACCGTCGACCAGCAGCGGCGACATACCCGACTCATGAAGCGCGTGGGCCAGCCACACAGCACTCGTCGTCTTTCCGACGCCGGGCTTGAGGTTCACAAACGCACAGCTCAATGGCACGAGAACTGACAATAACGGGCGTGATCGTCCAGTTTCGGTCGGCACGAGGGCGCGGCCTCGTGGTTCACCCGCAAGCAGTGAGAAACGTCGGACACCCGGTTGTGGTCGCAGCCGACCGTGTGCACCGCCGGGTGCCCATTCTTGCCCCCTCACTGGATGGCATTCGGCCCCCGCCCATCTGTTTGCCTTCCAGCTGTCGCACGGCGTCATACCCCGCCTGGGCTGGACCGGCACGGACAACCCCGTGCTTTGCCACCGATGCGACTCCCACGGCTGCACCAACCCCGCTCACCTGAGGCTGGGCGTCTCGGCCGAGAACCGCACCGAGTGGGCACAACGACACCGCGACCCCGGCGGCCCGTCGCAGACCTCCGCGGAGCCGCCGGACGCGCCCGTGCGACCGCCGACGCGATCCCCGAAAGCTTCCGTCAGGGCGAATCCCCACAACAGATCGAACAGCGCATCCGAGACGCTGAACGCCAGGGCCTCCCGCTGACACCCTGGCAGGTGAAAGGCCAGAAGGCATCTCGACTCTCAGCCACGCCGATCACCACGCCGGCGCGGTCTGCGCAGGCCGATCGGAGGGCGGTGACCCCGTGCACCGGGCCCGCGAGACCCAGCTGTGCAGCGTCCCCGGATGCACTCCCAACTCCTCGGCCGCCTGCGGGATCGGCTTCCCGGTCTCCGTCACGATCCGTACCGCCCCTCGCGGAACCCAGGCAGCTCTGCCGAGAGGATGCAGTCGAAGTGGAGTATGACTCGCGTCCCTGCCCTCATCGGGGGGGCAGGGACACAGCCGCCGGGCATGTTCAGGTACGTTCGGCCTGCACTGTCACGGCCTCTCCTCGGAAGATGATGGCGCGGTGTCCACCTTGGGAAACCTGGTGAGCAAAACGGTCAGCCCACCCAGGAGCCCGATGGCGCCCGCCACCCAATATGCCGCGTGGAAACCTGACAGCTGATCGGCTCGATTTGTGGCACCACCGCTGACACCGGTCGAAACAGCAACCAAGATCGCCAAACCGACGCTGTTGCCGATCTGCTGTGCGGTCACATTGACCGCACCAGCGACTCCATGCTGGTGGAGCGGCAAGCCCTCCAGCGTGGCGGCCGTCATCGCGCCGAAACCCAAACCCTGGCCGGTGCTCATGACCACGATGCCGGGGAGCATGTGCACCCAGTACGAGCCGTGCTCAGGTGTGCCCACCCACAGAGTCACGCCGGTTCCGATGAGAAGCAAGCTGGCAGCCATCAGGGGCTTGTAAGCCGCTGGCGACATCAGACGTCCGGCGATCTGCGAGCTGACGATCACGACTACGCCCACGGGCAGGACGGCCAGTGCAGACTCGAACGGCGAGTATCCGAGTATCCCTTGCGCGTACAGCGGCGAGAAGAACAGCAGCCCACCGGCACCGGTGTAGAAGACAGCACCGGTGAGGGAGGCGGCCCTCACCGGGCGGCTGCGGAAGATACTCATCGGAAGCAGCGGCTCCGTACGCCCCTTCTCCCACACGACGAAGCCCGCCAGCCCGATCACGGCCAACACCAGTGAGATCAGGACCTGTGCGGACCCCCAGCCGACTTCACTGCCCTCGCTCACGCCGTACACGACCAGACCTATACCCAGGGTGACCAGGATCGCGCCCGGGATATCCAGGGGGCGCGGCTGGCGTCGGCCCGCAGGAAGCAGCGTCCGGACCCCTGCCAGGATCAGAACTCCGGCGAGGACACTGATGGCGAACACCGAGCGCCAGCCAAGGAAGTCGGTGAGAGCCCCACCAACAACCAGCCCCGCGCTGAAGCTGGACCCGCCAGTCGCCGCATAGACCGCCAGCGCCCGGTTCCGCTGCGGCCCTTCAGGAAAGATCTGGCTAAGCAGAGCAAGCGACGCAGGGCCGGACAGCGCTGCACCGATGCCCTGCAGTGCACGAGCCGCGACCAGCACCCCCACGGTCGGAGCGAGCGCGGCGCCCAGCGAGGCCGCGGCGAAGAGCGCGACGCCCACTGCGAAGATCTTCCTGCGGCCCAGGACGTCCGCGATCCTGCCCCCGAACAGGAGGAACCCGGCAAAGGCAATGGAATAGGCCGTCATCGTCCACTGCAGCGTGGAGCTGTCAATGTTGTACTCATCACCGATGGAGGGCAAGGCGGCATTGATGACCGCAACTCCACTGGTGTCCAGTGCCAGCGCTCCGGCAAGGAGAACGAGCGCCCACCGGCGTCGGCTTTCAGGGAGGCCGGTATCCGGCGCTGCCATCTGTGATTCCGTGTCATGAAGAGTCACTTCGTACTCCGATGGTTACCCAGGGAACTGTTGGAGTTTCGTCGGGGCCGGCCGCGAACGAGTCGAGAGCCAGGGGCAAGGCCCGGGTGATCGGCGTGGCGCCGGGGTTCCGGACCGCGGTGCGGCGCTCGCTTGGCCAGCCGTCCCCGGAGCTCGTGGAGCGCGGCGATCCGGTCATCGAGCGTGGCCAGCCGGTCGTTGGCCAGATTCAACTCCTCGGCACAGTAAGGAGATTGCCGCAGCGGCGCGTCCAGGCAGCCGTTCTCCAGGGCGGGGCGGACATCCTCCAGGGCGAGCCCCGCGTCCCGGAGCTCCGTGATGTTCGCGACCCGTACGGCATCCAACGGGTCGTACGCGCGGTAGCCGTTGTCGTCGCGCTGCGGGGCCAGCAGACCCTGTTGCTCGTAGTAGCGCAGGGATCGGGGGCTGACGCCGGTGAGGTCAGCCAGCTCTCCGATCCGCATCTCGATCTCCTTCAACATGGTGGCGACGCTAGAACCCTGACGCTAGCGTCAGGGTCAAGCCGACGAATACGCCGAGCGTCCGCTCCCGAGCGGGAACGGCCGCCGACTGGGACGGGAGCAATTAGCCACTGACACGTAGGGCGGCCGTCGGCGGCGCAATGCCGTCGGCGGATCATGCCGCTCTGGCACGCCTCGATCCCCGCAGCCGCCGGGCGAAACAGCTCACCCTGACCCCCTCCAGGGAAGAGTTGCGCAATGTTCGCCCTCCATCTGTCGCACGGCGTCATACCCCGCCTGGGCTGGACCGGCACGGACAACCCCGTGCTTTGGCACCGGTACGACTCACAGTTGCCCCAACCCGGCTCACCTGCGACTGGGAACCAGCGCCGAGAACCGCACCGAGTAGGCACAAGGACACCGCGACCCCAGCGGTCCCCTCGCAGACCTCCGCTGAGCCGCCGGACGCACCCACGCGATCGCCGACGCGATCGCGAACGCCTCCGCCACGGCGAATCCCCACAACAGATCGAACAGCCCATCCAAGACGCCGAACGTGAAGGCCTCCCGCTGACACTCTGGTGGCACCCCTGCGGGTGAAAGACCACAAGACACCCGGCTCTCAACGACGCCGATCACCCCGGCCCATACGCACCCTCGCCCCTGGGCCCCACAAGGCAAGGCGGTCCCATGAGAGTTCCGGGCTCTGGAGAATACGACCCACCACTCCCCGTCTCCCATGTGGCCGGTGCCATCGAAATCGATGGCGAGTTCTACGGCGTCCATGCCCACCAAGGGTGCATGCGCCCCCTGAGCGACGGCCGCGCCGAGTCGAAGATGCATTGTTCGGAGAGGCCCGGGCCGTGGAAGAAGCGGCGCATTGCCCGACGCCGCACATACAGCTCGGACATCGACTCCACGGCTCGTACAGTGGCCCTGTCTGCGCACCCCGGCGTTCCGCAGTGCGCGTGACTGCCCGGCAGCAGGTTTCCGCGGCCGCCGCACACGTCCAGTCACGTCGTCCGCGAGGCGGGACGGGGTTGGTAAGCGTGTAGGAACCACTCCTTGACCCACGGCTGACCGTGGGTGTTCTTGGCCGGGAAGCGGCGGATCAGGTCGGCGAGGTCGAGGTCGGATGCGATCGCCTTGTTGATCAGCAAACCGCGTAGATCCACGTAGTTCTTCTGCGCCTCCGCTTCGCGATCGGCATGGCGATCCGCAGTGGACATCAGCAAGTCGAAGGAGCGGTTCTCGACCAGCTCGGCCTCGGAGGCCTAGGCCAGGCCCAGCCGGGCAACCTCATCGGCAAACGCGGAGGGACGCCTCGCCTCCACAATGAGGGGTCCTCGGCCGCTCTCGGTGATCCCCAGGGCGATAGGCCAGTACCCAAGCGGTTGGGTACACCAAGCGAACACGTCTATGTGGGTGGGCAATTGATGCATGCCACTCTCCAACGCCCGCCACCACAGACGGCCACCCCGGCGTTCCACGCGGCCGACAAGCCCACCGTCTCAGTGCTGGGTGATGGGGTGCTCCACATCGCCCCGTGTTGTTCGATCTCAATACGCGCGAGGCCAGCGGCAAGCAGCTGTGCGGTCATGTCGTCATCCGACAGGTCGGGCAACACCTGCGCCAGGCGAGCAGAACGCAATGCGTCCACCACCACGTCTCCAACGAGCGCGGTTTGTCCTCTCGATGGCCTTTTACGGCGACGGATGGTAACCACACGTGATCAACTCTCCTGTGCCCCTGGCTGCAGGCGCCGAATTGCCGCATCCGGCCTGGAGAGCCCGTGATTTTCGCCCTTTCGCGACCGTGTCAGCGTAAGACTGAACCGGTCGCCCGTACGATGCTCCCCGTGCTCGCGCGGGGGTGACGCTGTTGTCGCGCACACGCATCGTCAATCCGCGCGGTCGCGGATCGTGAGCACGTCTCTGGACCTTCACGCCAACATGCTCTTGGCGGACAACGACACCGGATTCCCATCGATGCGCCTACTGCTCGCCCAATGCACCTTCAGTGGATACGAGATACCGACCGTTCGCCTGTCCGAGGAGCGTCGGTGCCGGCTGGTCTCGGCGTTCGGGGATGGCGTGCTTGATCTGTCGACGGAGCAGGTAACGGCGACTGCGGCGCGACGAAGACGCTTCGCCTCCGCTGAGATGGTCTGGCCAGGCGCGCGGACGACCGCTGGCCGGACGCAACGCGCATGCGTTCCAGGGTCGGGAGCATCTGCGGGGCGTCACCCCATTGTCCGGGCGTGACCAGGCCTGCCACCAACGTCGCAACGTGATCGACAGGGTAAGCCAGTTGTGGACTGCGCGGAGTGCCCAGGGCCAGCTGGGCGGTCGGAGCTGGCGGGGTGTGGGCGCCCCCCTCTCTGGCCGGTCGCTTCGGCGGTCGGCTGTGTCAGTGGACGCCTGGAATCCCCCTAGTAGCAGGAACCAGGCGTTTGGGGCCGTTCATATTGGCGATAAATACAGAAAGACATACTTAAACGATCGGCGTGAATCAACGTCAACCGCCCACTGAGTTCCCCTCGTGAGCGTTACTGTGCTCGGCGGTCGGCACCATCACCTTGCGGCGGAAGACGCAGACCAGGGTGCCGTCCTGCCTGTAGCCCCGGGTCTCGACGTGCACGACGCCGCGGTCGGGCTTGGACCTCGACAGGGTCTTTTCCAGGACAGTCGTCTCGCCGTAGATCGTGTCCCCGTGGAAGGTGGGGGCGACATGCTTCAGCGACTCCACCTCGAGGTTAGCGATCGCCTTGCCGGATACGTCCGGGACGGACATGCCCAGCAGCAGCGAGTAGATGTAGTTGCCAACGACGACGTTCTTCTGGAAGTCGGTGTTCCGTGCTGCGTAATGGGCGTCCATATGCAGCGGATGGTGATTCATCGTCAGCAGACAGAAGAGGCGGTCGTCGCACTCGGTGACCGTCTTTCCGGGCCAATGCTTGTAGATGTCACCGACGGTGAAATCTTCGTAACTGCGGCCGAATTGCACGGTGACTCCTGGTGTCCTGAGACGGAGGTTCTCTGGCAGTAGGACGAGACCTTCTCAAGGATCTCGTCGGCGGCTTTGGTCCAGGCAAATGGCTGTGGGCTGCTGTTCCAGTCGGCCAGCCAGGCACGAATGTCGCGTTCGAGGGCCTGGACCGATCGATGGACTCCGCGTCGCCGTTTCTTGGCGGTCGGCTCGGCGAACCACCGTTCCACCAGGTTCAGCCACGGTGATCCAGTAGGTGTGAAGTGCAGTGGAAGCGGGGACGGGCCAGCAGCCACTGCTTGATGGCCGGTGTCTTGTGGGTGGCGTAGTTGTCCAGGATCAGGTGCACCTCGCAGTCCGAGGGGCCCTCTTCGTCGAGCCTGGTGAGGATGCCGGTGGCCACCTCCAGGGCCGCGAGTAGCGTCGTGGTGCCGGCGCGGACGTAGTCGCGGGTGCGGCGTTCGGGAACCCCGGGCATCATCGGCAGTACCAGCTACGACCGGTCCAGCGCCTGGACCTGTGATTTCTCATCCACGCACAGAACCAGAACGTCCTCCGGTGGGTTGAGGTAGGGGCCGACAACGTCACGGACCTTGTCGATGAAAACGGGTCGGTGGACAGCTTGAAGATCTGGGAACGGTGTGGGGCCAGGGCGAACGCCCGCCAGATCCGCGAGATGGGCGACTGCGACATCCCGGTCGCCGCGGCCATCGACCGCGTCGCCCAATGGCGTTCGCAGGCTTCCCCTTAAGGGTTTTGACGACCACCCGCTCGACATCGGCATCGGTAATCTTCCGCGGGACCATCGGCCGAGGTTCGTCGCACAAGCCGTCCAGGCCCCGTTCCAGGAAACGCCGCCGCCAGGTGCGGAGTATCCGGGGCGATGCCCAGACGACGTGACACCTCCATGATCGAGTACCCCTCGGCGCACTCCAACACGATCCGCGACAGCTGAACCAGCGCCTGAGCCGTCGTACGCCGACACAATCAATCCTCAAGCACAGCCCGCTGGGCATCAGTTACCGACAACGGTGGAATCTTCGGACCCGGACGCCCCACACCCAACCAACGACGAATCTCTGACTCAGACCCCTAACGAAGCGCGCATAGTTTTAGCTGCGGATCAGTCATCCTGACAGTCCTCCAGCAGCCTCGAGCACGCTGCGCTGCCGGAAAGCCACCTGGGGTTGGCCATGCACCATGGCTTCGGCCACACCCTTGTAGATGGGTCGCGTACCGGCACCTGCCGTCGATGTCAGCTGGCGCACACTCATCTGGTAGCGCTGAAACTCCTCGACGTAGGGCCTGCGCAGCCGCTCGTAGGCGATCAGCGGCGCAGTGCTCGCTGCTGGCCCAGACTCGACTAGCAGCGAACTGAGCGCCACAGCATCCTGAATGCCCATATTGAGTCCCTGCCCACCGAGTGAGTGCACGCCGTGCGCGGCGTCGCCCAGGAGAACCACCCGGTCGCGTGACCACGCCTCGGGTCGCACGATGTGATGACGCACAATGAGGACCTGATTCCAGTCGGTGACACTGGCCAGCGGCTCGGTCAGCTCCGGGATCACCGTGGTGACGCGCTCGCACAATCCGGACACGTCTTGCGCGCGGACCGCGTCGAACTCGGCAGCATCGTCCAACCACTGCACGGCCAACTGGTTCTCGGCGACGGGCAGGGCCGCGACAAGTGCGCCAGAATCGGTGTGGTGCACGGCGATGCGTTCCGGCCATCCGTCGGGCCGGCCTGGCAACAGCATCATTACCATCGGACGGTCGAACTCGAACACATCAGCGGTGATGTCTATTAGCGCTCGCATCTCGGAAAACTTTCCGTCGCTGCAGACTACGAACCGGGCATTGAGCGTGCGATCGGTGAGCGCGACTTCTACCCCGCCCGGTCCGTTGACTAGCGACTGCACCGAGGAGTTGAGCAGCACAGTTGCCGCGTCCTGGCGTGCCAACTCTTCCCGTAGCAGGCGCGACAACGACCACAAGGGGACACTAAGAGCGTGTGCAGGACCGCCGTCGACGTGAGCAGCGTAGTCGAGCACAAATCGATTACCGTCTGTGAAGTGCTCAACTACCTCCCCCATTGGTTGGCCGAGTGCTGCCAACTCGTCAGCGAAGCCAAGGTCGGCGAACAGACGCAAGTTAGGTGGGGACACAAACGGGCCGACATTCACCGGGGGCGGTCCGCTTCCGTCTCCCCGTTCGACCACCGTCACCTGCCAGCCCGCGCGCGCCAATAGCAGCGCGAGGACGAGACCTGAAGGGCCGCCGCCGACGACAACGCAATCAGTCTGGTCGTCGCTCATCACGTATCTTTACCTTTCTGTGCGGTCTGTTCGGGCCAGTCATAGGGTTCCAGCAGTCCCACGGCTGCCGGGTATGCTTTCTCTTTGCATTCCGGTGCACCGAAACCAAAAACGTCGGCGGGGATAGCGATGGCATACGGAATTCTGCATGCGCTCATCGCTTGCGAACTCCCCATCTCGCCGAGCCGGCTACTGAAAGCCTGAGAAGGTTTTCCCAGGCGTTCGTCATCATTGGGCGCGGTGTCCGACAACGAATAGCATCCGGGTTGAAAAGCGCGTCGTACCATCCGTATGTTGCGGATACTCTTGCCGCAGCAATGGAGCGAACTCAGCGCGGAACGCCTCCCACTTCTCGTCGTCAAGCCTGGCCCGAATCGGACGCAGCGGCGCCGCCTCAAGGTCATTCAGCAGTGCGTCGTCTCCGTGCAGGCACCGCCAGTGCCGGGATTGCCACACTTCAGGCCGAAAACCCTTCTGCTCCAGTAGGTCGTAGTACTCGTCTGGCGGGCGCATGACTTCACCCAGTCGCAGCACGCAGTCTGAGATCAGCTCACGCCAATGTGGGCGATCCGCCACTTCTTCCACCAGCGAGTGGATCCCATCACCAGCGTCGTCCGGTGAGCACATGCCGAACCAGGAACCGTCGGGGAGATCGTTCAGCCAGGAGGAAATAAGCTTGGGATGCTCAGGCACCCAATGGATGGCTGTGTGGCACAGCAGAACGTCAGTATCTGCGCTAGGGCTCCATTCCCGGATGTCACCGAGTTCGGCTTGAACCCCGTGCTCACGCGCCTTCGCCACCATGGCAGGTGAGCTGTCGATCCCAGAGACGAGTGCCTGCGGCCATCGTCGCGAGAGCGCTGCGGTGAGGTCGCCGGGGCCGCATCCCAGGTCGACCACCCGACGTGGATCCCGAGCGTCAATCCGCGCGGATAGGTCCTCGAATGCTCTAGTTTGTGCGTCCGAGTACTGCAGGTATTTCTCGGAGTTCCACACTGCTCTTCCTCCATATGCTGCGAACTAGTGAGGACGCCGATCCCCGGACTTTATGGTGCGGGCGGATTCTGTGGCCATCGCTTCCGGTCAAGCCGTGGCGTGATCGTCCTCAGCGGTTTGTGGGATAGCAACTTCGCGGCTGATGGCGCAGTTCGTGTTCTGTCTGCTCGGCCGCTGGGTTAATTCCTTTTCGTTTCCGGCGGGCTACGTCTGAATAAGCCTGGCGCGCCTGGCGGCAGACCCCTGTGTGGTGGGATGCCGTGACAGCAGCCGGGCCATCACGGGGCCGCCGGGGACATTCGGACGGCTCGCAGCGCGGAACGGCGGACCTTGCCCGCGTCATCGCGCAGCGGGACGTCGGAACGTTCGAAGGTACGCGGAACTTTGTACGGTGCCAGGCGCTCACGAACGAACCGGTCGAGGGTGTTCTCCTCGATGGGTCCGTCAGTTTGCACGATCGCGTGGACCCGATTACCCAGGTCGTCATCCGGCAGCCCGATTACAGCTGCCGATAACACCGCCGGATGCGCCTCGAGGGCAGCCTCGACTTCCGCCGGGTACACGTTGGCGCCACCGACCAGGATCATGTCGCTGTGTCGGTCGGCCAAATACAGGTAGCCATCGGCGTCGAACCACCCCATGTCGCCGAGCGACTCCCAGTCGTCCCGCGCACGCGGGGTGGCGCCCACGTACTGGTACGTCCGCCGAGCCGTCGGCGGGCGCATCCACACCTCGCCCACCCCGCCCGGCGGCAGCGAGCGGAAATCCTCATCGGTGATCAGGATCTGGCCGTAGACCAGGCGGCCGACGGATCCAGGGTGCCGCAGCCAGTCCTCACCGTCGATAGCGGTCAGCGCGATTGCCTCGGTACCGGAGTAGTGCTCCAGCAGCACACGCGGTGGCACCCACTCCAGCCATCCACGTTTGACGTGTTCCGGGCAAGGAGCACCCACATGGAACAGGGTTCGAACGCTGGACAGGTCGGCGGCGGTGCGGGTTTCGGCGGGCAACCGCAGGATCCGCCCCATCATGGCGGGCACCAGATAGACCCACGTAGCCCGGTATCGCTCGATGTGCACCAACACGTCAGCCGCGTCGAAGCGCGGCATCACCACCACGTGCCCGGCATTGGCCAGCGCGACCAGAGAGAAGGTAAACGGTGCGTTGTGGTACAGCGGGGCGGTCACCAGAAAAGTACAGCCGGGATCAATGCGCAGGGAGCCGGCCCGCGCAAGCACAGCCTCAGACGTCCCGGCATCCGTAGCCAGGATGATCTTGGGGCGGCCCGTGCTACCGCCGGAAGTCGGTGCCTTCCAGCACGGCGGGACAACGGGTGGTAGCGGCTCGTCCGATAGCGCAGGGTCCGGCTCGAACCCGGGCGGCAGGCTCGGCCTGCCGTCCGGGCTGGGCAGCCCCACCACCACCGCCGGGTCTGCGACACCGATCACTGCCGCCAGCTCGGCCGCGGGCAAACGCGCAGACACCGGCTGCGGGGTCGCTCCGAGCTTCCAAGCGGCCACGGTGGCGACGTAGAACTCGATCCCATTAGGCAGCCCGATGGTGACCAAGTCCCCTACTGTCACCCCGAGCTGGGCCAGTGCCCGGGCGTAACGGTTGCTCGCCCCGGCCAGGTCGGCGCGGCTGAGCGTGACGCCGTCGCAGGTCACCGCCGGGGCATCGGGTGATTCCGCGGCCAGGCGATCCAGTTCGGCGCCCAATGGGGTCCCCCCACCGGCACCGGCGGGGACAGCTGCGGTGACGTCCACTCCTGCGACCGGGTCGCTAAGGGATCCGTGGACTGCTCGGCGGCCGTCCGGAGCGGGTTGGTACTGGCCTGTCATCGTGTCCTGCCTTTCCCAGAATCTGCTGTCATGGACGAAGCCCAGCAAAGTGGCTCACACCGCGGGCGTGGCGCGGTCACGGCGCGAGGCAGTTGTCTGGGAGACAGTGTCCCCCTATAGGGCGCACCGAATTCGGCACTCGGATACGGCAACGGGTATTCCTGCGCTTTCTACGGGATCGGTGGCAGCCGATCCAGGGTGATCCCGAAGTGCTCCCGGTACGCCTGCCGTATTTCAGAGTCGCAGTTGAGCAGACGCTTCTCACGGTGCGTCTTATCGGTTCGCGTCAGAAGGTTTCCCCGCAGCGTGATCCGCCCGTTTTCTGACTCGCGTGTGCAGAATAGGCTTTTCCTGAAAGGGGAGCTGGGAGAGTTCTCATACCACCACAACACGTGCCGGAAGTCGTCGATGGTACGGGGCTGATCCTCGATCCGCAGCACGGGGGTCCCGTCCCGCAGCAAATCGAGGTCGCCGTTGGGGCCCGGGACGAATTCGAAAATGCCGTTTGGGTCGGGCTGTGGAGCGCGGGAGTCCATCTGCAGTGGATACCGGGCGCCGTCCCGACCAAAGCCGACGTCGACCAGCCACGGTTGTGGGGTGTCCACTCGGATCACCGTATGCGCGAGGGGGAAGCTCGGGCGGTCACCGCGGAAGACTCGACTGCCCAGCAGGGTGACCTGGTAGCCCAACGCCCGCAGCAGCTCAGGGAAGACCGACCCGTTGAGCTCACGGCAGGTTCCGCCCCGGCCGCGACGGACAACCTTGTCCAGCGCGTGCTCGCCCAGTCGGATGGGTTCACCTAGGTGGAAGTCGATGTTTTCGAACGGGACCGCCATCAAGTGGCACTCCTGGAGCTCCCGGAGGAATTCCATATCGGAGCCACGTCCCGACACGCCCAGACGACCCAAATAGCTCTGGACCATCTGACTATTCATCGCAATGTCCTTATCTCACTGGGCAGGGGGTCGGGTGTGCCGCACTGAGCACTGTGGTTAGCCCGCCATAGTGGAAGACCTGCGGCAGGTAGTCCGCCGGGCCCGGCTCCGCGCTCACTACTAGGCCGATTACCAAGATGTGGTCGCCGACCGGCACTGTCCTCTCCACCATGCACTCAAGGACGCTCAGCGCCCCGGCGGGGACTGGGACACCATTGGCCCCGTTTGCACCGCCCATCGCCAACACCGCTGCCTCGCCGACTGGGCGGTCCGCCGACGCGAACTGCCACGTGAGATCGGCCTGGTCGGCGCTGAGGAAGCTCACCGCGAACTCCGTCCCCGGCACGAGGCGTCCGGTAATCCGGGCATGCCGGTGCACAGAGATCAGCAACGTCGGCGGGGACAGCGACACGCTGACCACGGAGTTGATGGTCAGACCCATCGCGCTCTCACCCTCGCCCGTCGTGAGCAGTGCGACGCCGGTGGGGAACGAGCGCATGCAGGCGCGGAGGTCATCGGCGGCGACCATCCGGGGTCCACTCTCGCTGAGAGTCACTGGCAACTCACCCCCCGGTTCCAGTGCTCTGGCTCGGCGGACAGAGTCCGTGGTTTGACGACCTCCGGGTCGCTGATGAGGACCGCCATCGGGACGATCGTTCCCGACGGCACGGCCCGTAGCCCCACCTCTTCTAGGTCCCTTCCCGATCTCATCTAGGCCCCCTTCTCGATTCGAAACGCTTCGGCGCGTTTCCTTGTTAATCGCCGTAATTTCGGAAGCAGATTCAAGAAGCACCGAGGTGCTTACTCATCGGCAAGCGCGCCCTAGGCAGACCCAATCGCCGGTACGGCTATCCTGCTCTTGTCAGGCTCTGATTCCTTCCATCTGGATTAGGATCAGGGAAAGGTTCCGGCGCGCAGCGCCACGGAAGTTACTTTTCGAGGCAGAATTCGTTGATGGGGTAGCCGACGTGGCGGTCTTCGCTCAAGGACAGGTCGTCGGAGACGATCGCGTCGACCCGCTGGTGAACGACTTCTTCGATGTCAGCTTGTTGCAGATCATTGTCACGGGACCGGGTGTCGAGCCAGCTCAGTCTCATACGGGAACTCGTTGGTGGTTGTTCTGATTTATTCGGATAGGGATGGTGCGGTGCGGCCCCCGCCCCCTTGTTCGGCTGGCTGTCCAGATTGATTTGCTGGTGCAGCACCTCGCGTACATCCCGTGCTCCTTACAAGGGGGCCGAAGTAGTAACTGCCGGGGCACTACCGGTAGTTCAACCGAGTCCACACGGGGCTGCGTGCCCCGGGCGGGCGGGCCTTCACTCGACTCAAGCAATGACGGATCTCAACTCGGCGTCAGGAGCACTGACCCAGCGGTGTTGAATTCCGTGTCGAAACTGAGCGATGGATGGACCACTTCGGCTACTCGGCGGGCGGCCTTCCCCGGCTCAGAAGCCTGGAATATGTTCCGGCCCATTGCCACACCCGCGGTTCCACCGTCCAGCATTCGCGATACGTGCGCCAGCATTCCGGAGGGATCCTGTTCGGCAGGGCCCCCTGCGGTGATCACCGGGATGGAACTCTGCCGCACCACATCGCTCATCTCCTCGGCGCTGTGTGCCCAGGGGAGCTTGACGATGTCCGCGCCGAGGTCCGTGGCGAGGGAGGCGGCGTGCGCCAGCAGGGTGGGGTCACGCGGATCGGTGATGCGCGGACCGCGCGGATACATCATGGCCAGGAGCGGGATGTTCCAGGCAGCGCAGGCGTCGGCGACCGCGCCCAGGTCCGCGATCTGTGTGCTCTCGTCGTCCGAGCCCAGGTTCACATGGACGCTCACCGCGTCGGCGGCCAGCCTCACGGCGGTCTCCACACTCGCGACCAAGTACTTCGCGTCGGGATCCCGCGCGTGCATGGTGCTGGCGCTCAGGTGGACGATGAGTCCGATATCGGTAAAGCGGCGGGGATCCACGAACGGCACTCGCCCTTTGTGCAGCACGACCGCATCAACGCCGTTTTCGGCGAGCGCCCCGATAAGCGGGTCCAATTGATCCACCGGGAGAATCGGACCGTCGGCTACCGAGTGGTCCAGCGGAACGATGAACAGCCGGTCGTCGCCGTAACGATGGAGTCGGCACATACGTATGTGAGCGGCAGTAGCGCGGTGGTTGCGCATCTCTTCGCATCCTTCCTGTGATTAGTTTATCTTTCGCGAGTCTCACTCATTCCCGTCGGTGGGAGCCATCCCGCGTTTATGCGATTTTCGGGAGAGTCGGCGTGCACAGTGGCCGACGCCGTTCAGACGCCCTGGTCGGTTCGCGAGAGGTCGCTCCACTGCCGTCGTAGGCCGGGAGCGGGCCCGTCCAAACGGCGGAGCCCCGCTCCAGTCGGGTGGCGTAGCCGCCCGGCTCGACGAGCGTCACGTGAATGCCGAACTCGGCGATTTCCTGGGCCATGGACTCGCTGAAACCCTCCAACGCCCAACGAGAGGAACGTGCCGTTGCCCCCCCACGTCGACCACCGTGTCGTACCACGAGAAATCAAACGCCTGGTAGACCTCGGCGAAAGGAGCACTGCCCACGCGCACGGCGCCCGCCATGCGCTCCAGGAGCGGCGGGTCGCTGCGAAGACGCCGATCTCCTGCGGCTCCAGGACGAATACAGCCTGCTCCACCAGGTGGTCGGCGTAGCGCGCCGCCTCGTCGGTGCGGCCTGCGGCGAGGCACTGCTTCACCCAGCGCGAGTCCAAGTCGACGGTAAAGGCGACCCCGTCCCCCAGCTGGCCCTACGGCCATACCAGTTCGCCGAACAGGTGCGGTCCGGTGGGGACGAGCGCGAGCCAGCCACCCCCTGAGGGCCTCCCCGCAGGTCCATGTTCCATGCGGTTCAGGCCTCAATCCGGTAGGCCCAGTCCGCGAGAAGCGGTACGCGCTTGGAGAGGGCCGGTGGTCCGCCGCTCCCGTAGAACCCCACAACGTCCGGGCGGTCCCCGTAGCCCCGGGGTATGAGGTCGCCCGCGCGAACATCGCGGAGTTCGTTGGTGACGTTGGGGAAGAGGGCCAGGCCATCGAAGCTGCGTACGTCCTGCCTGGGGCCGAAGTCGAGACTCTTGGCCCGCTTCAGCCGGAACGGGGACCCCGTGGCCGGGCTGAAGTGCCAGTCCATGGCCGCTGCGACGAACTCTTCCGCGTCGGGGACCTCGCCGACGGGAAGCTCGAGGACAGACTCGCGTTCGGTGGACATGACGCTCCTTGTCTAAGGGAGGGCCCTGCTCAGCGCTCTATGCAGAACTCGTCGATGGGGTATCCGACGTGCCGGTCCTCACGAGGCAGGTAGCCGAGCACTTTGTCGCCGGGCTTGAGCTCAGTGCTGTTCAGGACGACTCCCTTCGGGCCGAGGACCCTGACGTGCCAGTCGTCCTGAAGGATGAGGTTGACCTCGACCCCGGAGGCGCTCTTCGCGGTCACGGAGATCAGCGGGCGCGACTCGATCTTGACCCGGCCTACGGTAACGAGGCGCGTCTGTCCCCTGACATCGACTGCCAGGACCTTGCTGCCCGCCTTCAACTCGCTGAGGTAGTTGGTGCGGGCGTCCTTGGAGAGCGTGTAGGAGTGGATCGCTCCGGCGTTCACGCGGAAGGGGCGGGTTGGCATGTACGGCAGCGGATGGGTCTCACTGACGCACAGGATCATCCCCTTCGAGTGTGAGCCCACGAGGATGCCCTCGTCCTTGTTGAAGTGGGTGCAGGTATCGACGCAGGCCCGCTCGCCCATGCCGACATGCTCGGTGCGTACGACCTCCAGCTCGACCAGGTCGAGCTCCGGCGGCTGTTCGGTGGCGGCGGCTCGGAGTTCGGTGACGTCGCCGACCTTGCCCGGTGCGAACAGGACGCCGTCCGAGCCGTGTTCGAGGACGCCGAAGATAATCTTGGCCTCCTCCACGTCTTTGGCCTCGGTGATGATGCTACCGCTGGCAGCCGCAGCGGCCGCGATCACGATCTCCAGCGGGATCTTCGTCGGGTCGCGGAACTGGAGCAGGCTGGTGCTCCGGGAACTCGCGGCCTTGCACGCTTGCTCCAGGGAGGGGGCGTCCACGATCTCAACGAACTCGCCGAACTCGGTGCCGGAATGGTCAAGCACGTAGGTCTCGACCGCGCCGTGCACCCTCGGGTCCACGATCACGACGTCCACCGCGGCGATCTCCTCGGGGCTCGGCCGCCCGACCGGGAAGAGGACCTTCTTGACGGTGGGCGGCAGTTCGGCCAAATCCGCCGGGTCAGCCGCGAGGACGGCTTCAACCCGCTGGTGGATCGCCTCTTGGAGGATCGCGGCCTTCGCGTCGCCCGCCGTCCGGATGTCCAGCCAACTGATCTTGCTCATGGAGATGTCTCCTGGTCCGTCTGTGTGTGCGGAATTCTTCGACCACTTGGGTGTGCGGCGCTCTGCGCCCATTTCTGCGCAGGGTTCTGCGTCCACGCACCCGGCGCGCAGTCAGGCGCTCATCAGTTCCAGGCCGCTCTCGTCGAGATCGAGCAGGAACTCCTCGTAAAGCGCCGCCACGGCGTCGTCCACGCGGGCCCGGGGCACCAGGAAAGTGGTCCTGGCCTGGGTCGCGGAGACACACTGGGCTCCGATCTCGCGGTCCCCCAGGGCGGTCAGCGCGCCGATCGTCGTACCTGGCCTGCTCAGCAGTCCGACGCCGACCAACGACACCTTGGCGAGCGAGCGCCTCGTCTCGACGGAACCGCCTTCGGCACGCACCACGCCTGCCACTGCGGCGAGGACTTCCTCAAGTGCCGCGTCGGGCATGCAGAAGGCCATGTGCAGTTCGTCGGAGGGGTCCGATGGCCAGATAACGGAGTCGACGGGGATATGCATGCTCGCCACGGTGTTGAGTGCCGCCACGCCGGCGCCACCCCTGACGACGACCTGGGTGACTGCCCGGTCGTGCGTCACGGCGACCACGCCGGCCCGCCCTTCGATCCCTCCTGATTCCGGCACGTCTGCGTCCCTTCCCACGATGGTGGTCTGCCTGGTCCAATCGGCCGAATTGCGTACCACGACGTCGATGCCGTGTACGGCGGCGAGTTCCACGGCCCTTGCATGCATGACCCCGGCTCCCGAGAAAGCCATCTCGGACATGGTTTCGGCATCGATCCGGGTGAGAAGCGGTGCTCCGGCAATCACTCGTGGGTCTGCCCGGTGCACGCCGTCGACATCCGTGTAGATTTCACAGACCCGCGTTCCGTGTCCGGCGGCCAGCGCGACTGCCGAGATGTCCGAGCCGCCCCGGCCCAAAGTGATGGTTTCTCCTTCGGGATTCAGTGCTTGGAATCCGGAAACCACTGCGACCCGGCCCGCATTCAGCCTACTGCGCAGCGGCTCCGGATCTACTTCCGACACGAATCCCGAACCGTAGCGGCCGACCGCACACAATCCGGCCTGTGCACCGGAGAGTGATTCTGCGGGAACTCCTAGATTCCGTAGGGCGATTGCGAACAGGGCAGCCGAGTCCATTTCACCGGTCGCGAGTAGTTTATCCATTTCAAGAGAGTCGGGAACACGGCTCAAACCCGCTGCGGACTGCACCAGTTCGTCCGTCTTCTTCCCTCGTGCAGACACAACGACAACGAGCGACTTCCCTTGGCCGTGTGCCTGTGCCACCTGTTCCGCGGCGGAGGCGACTTGCTGGTCGGTGGCCAGCGAGCTTCCTCCATACTTCCGAATGGCGATATCCATTCTGCTCCGTCCGAGGTGTTCGAGGTCATCCGGCGCTCGTTTCCCGCGCTCTTGCACGCTATGGGAGGCAGCGCCCCTCGCGGATCACACAAATGCGCGATATCGGGGAGCGGGCTCGATAAGCACAAGGTCCGCCGCATGCGGCCGAGCCGTCCGACCGCCCTTGGGGCGGCCTGGAGGGGAGTCTTCGTAGGGCAGGTCTGCCAAGTTGTCAGCGTTGTGGATAGTTGGGCGGGAGGTCCAGATTCGGGCTACTGAGAGGCGGCCGTCGAAGGCGATGCCGAAGGCTTGGAGAACTCGCTTCCAGCGGGTGGTCCAGCGCTTTTGGCCAGTGCCGCTGGGGTCGAGGCTCATCACCGCCAGGTAGACGCACTCGAGGGCAGCTGCCGCGGTGGGGTGCCGCCATGGCGCCTCCAGCGCCACCACCCCGCACCCTGAGTCCCTGGCAACACCTACCTGCGCGAGGGTCGCCCCCTGCCCCACCTGCCCGCGCTCCTGGTCCGCGCCGCCGGCACGCCACCGCCCCGTGCGACCGTGGCGAGCGCGCTTGCCTGGCCCCGCGTCACCTCCACAGCGATGATCTACGACACCACCGATCACGCCCTGACCGCCACCACCCGAGCCGAGAGAGGATCTACATCGGCTGACCTTGCCCACCATCACCAGCGTCTCGGGACGGGGGCGCAAACAGCGCACCGGCCCGCTCGACGGCCCCTTCCAGAACCTGATGCCTTCCTGGCTCAACGAGCGCGCCGGAAGGAGCAGCGACCCGCTGTTCTGCATCCGCACCCCGCCTGACCCGAGACGCCGTCGCCCAGCGCCTGAGCACCGCGTCTGCGGCCGTGAAGGTCTGTCCGTCCCTGCTGGAGGAGTGAGTCCATCCGCACGTCCTGCACACGGTGGCGCAATGTCGTTGCTGCAGGCCGAAGTTGACATGACAGTTATGGCGCTCCGGCTCGGTCACGCCGGTGTTCGGTCCACCGACGCCTACGTCCACGCCGACATGACCATCAAGGAACAAGCCCTCCCTCGCACCACGCCGGTGACTGCCCGGCCAGGCCGATACCAACCCACCGACATGGCCCTCGTGTTCCTCGAACGCCACTGACGTCGCACCGCCTCAACTATGCCGAGCAACACGGGCTTCAGGCCAGTCGTCCCAAGGCAGCAAACGCACCACTCGGTATAGTCGCGAGCTCGACATAGGCCCAGGAAAAACAGGTCCCGGTCTCCGGTGTCGCCTTCCTGTCGCAAGGCCGCAAGTCCTACAGCTGAGCCCGGGCGGCTTACTGGAAGACGGGGTCAGCCGTGTGCCGCACACTGTCGCGGGTGCGTTTCCAGCGGAAGCCCTCGCGGCGCAGCCTGGCCCGCCAGTCCGGGGAGATCTCCACCCCGCGCTGCTCGCGCAGCCAGCCGCATAGGGCAGGAGTGTCCAGCAGCTCGGCCAGCGCGGCCCCGTCCTCGGCCCAAAGCGCCTTGGCCGGGCGACCGGGCGCGGAGCATCGGGCAGCCCGGCAATGGTACGTAAGTCCCCGTATCCGGCGGAGTTCAGAAATGATGCGGTGGCGTTGTACCGCGCGGCGGGTGGGAAGCGTACGTATGCGGCGGTCGCTGCGGATGTCGGGGTGACCGGCGAGACGCTGCGCAGGTGGGTGCGGCAGGCCGACGAGCTGGCGGGCCGCGGCAGCAGCGGCGAGCAGGCCGCTGAGAGCAGGGACGAGGAACTGGCCCTGCTGCGTGCGAAGAACTGCCGGCTGCGCAGGGCCGAGAAGGAGAAGGAGTGGGAACCTGAGCGGGAGATCCTGCGCCGGGCGGCCCAATATTTCGCGAAGGAGATGAGGGCATGAGGCGCCGTTGGGGCTTTATCTCCACAGGGCCGACCTCGGCATCCAGCGGATATGCCGGGTCTTGAGGTCTCGTCCTCTGGCTTCTACCGGTGGGTCGCCGGCGCGGAGGCCCGTGAGGTCCGGCAGGACGCCGACGAGGCCCGGGTTGCGGGGATCCGCGAGATCCACATCGGCCACAAGGGCAGGTACGGAGTGCAGCGCGTGCACGCGGAGCTCCGAGGCTTCGGACACACCGTGAACCGCAAACGCGTCGAGCGCCTCCTGCGCAAGCACGGCCTTCAGGGCCTGCATCTGCGGCGTCGCAAGCGCACCACGATCCCCGACCCGCTCGCACCACCGGCCCCGGACCTCGTCAAGCGCCGTTCTCCGCCAGGCACCTGGACGAGAAGTGGTGCGGCAACATCACGTATGTGCAGCTCGGCGGCACGTGGCTGTATCTCGCGTGCGTCCTGAACATCCGCTCGCGCCGGGTCCTCGGCTGGTCGATGGCCACCGACGGCCTCATCCACAAGATCGGCCCCGGCCTCTACACCGCAAGAACATGGTCGCCAACTCCCTTGCAAGGCCCGCAAGAAGGCGAACTACCCGGCCTTGGGACGAGGCCCGTGGACGGCGGCGCGGACCGTGACCGGATGGCGCTCCAGCAGGTTGGCAACTTCCGTGCCGGTCTAGCCGCGATCCAGCAGGCGCATGCACTCCGCGCACTGCCGGGTGTAATGGGTCTGGTCCCATGACATCAACAGGGCATGTAGGTGCCGGTGCTGATCATCGGTCAGATCGACGTGAGCTCTTCGGCACGACGCCCCTCCCGCACGACACCTACTCCGTCCACAGCCAACTTCTTCCGACCCACTTAGCCGTCTGCTGGCGCGCATCATTTAGGGTGCCCGTATGAGGATCGGTGAGCTGGCGCAACGGTGTGGGACGACTGTGCGTGCGATCCGCTACTACGAGTCGCTGGGTTTGCTGGAGTCTCGTCGAGGGCCGAATGGATACCGGGTCTTCGACGATGCCTCCGTGGCTCGTGTGCGGAACATCCGTACGTTGCTGGACTCAGGGTTGGATGGGGCGAGTGTTGCCGAGGTTGGGCATTGCTTAGACGACGATCTGCAGGGATCTGAGCCTTGTTCGGCTGCCGTTGCCTTGTACGAGCGTCGTCTCGCTGTGGTGGATGAGCGAGTGCGCAGTTTGACTGAAGTGCGCAACCAGTTGGCGCGACGGTTGGCGGAACTGGTCGGGACCAGACGGTAAAACCTGCTCCAACCCTTGACCTTGACGCTAGCGTCAGGGTTCGACAATCGGTCCATGAGCCTTCCGATCACACAGTCACTCACCGGCAACACAGCAGGCACGGTGGGGGCGTTCATTCTTGTCATGGGCCCTCCGGCGTACTTGGCAGCTTCCTCGCAGGACGACTCACCGACCGCTGGCGCATTGACCGAACCTTGATGGCCACATTCGGTGGTGTTCTGCTGTCTACCGCTGGTCTCGTGGTGACCGGATATTTCGCCGGCGGTGATGCTCCGCCATGGCTGGTGGCAGTGTTCCTCGCGCTGTGGTGCGTGTCCGCCTGGGGCAACAACCCACCGATGAACTCCCGCATCCTACGGATGGACGGGGATGCGGGCACTGAAGCAGTCGCTCTCAACTCCCGTGGCCAATATGTTGGCGTCTCTCTCGCCGGCGCCTTCGGCGGTGCCGCGCTGGCCTTCAGCGGCGGCACCACGGTGCTTCTCGCGGGTGCTGTAATCGGTCTCGTCACCATCGCCATTATGACTTTCGCCGTGCTGCACTATCCCGCCACGGCTGCCGCAAGCTTGGACGCCTCTGAGATGGTCACGACATCTTGAATCTCATTGAAGGGGCTGAGCGGGCCGAACTACTCAACACTGGAGGAACAGCGCCAGCATGACCATGCACATTCCCGAGACCCACCGCGATATCTTGCGGTCCACTGGCCTAGCGTTCGTAGCCACCATGCGCCACGGTGGTTCGCGCATCGCCCCAAACGTCAGTCCGACCTGGTTCGAGTGGGATGACGAGGCGAACCAACTACTCATCAGCCTCACCGACCACAGGCAAAAGTACCGCAATTTGCTATGCGACCCGGCAGTCGCTGTATGCCTGACTGATCCCGGCAACCCGTACCGCTACATCGAGCTACGCGGTGTCGTGGACGCCGTTCACGAGGACGTCGACCATCGCTTAATCGATCGACTGGCCCGTGACTATGTCGGGATGTCGAAGTTCGCTCACGATCCGACCGACGGGCGCCGCCTCATTGTCCGGATCACTCCCGACTACCTCCGTTGCTTCGGGTAGCCCCTCACCTGGGCGTTTGCAAGTTCCGTGGTGAGGCGGGTTGTTGGGGAGTGAAGCAGGCACGGGACCTGTGATCACCGTGGTGCCGAAGACAGGTGATCACGAAGGGAGTCCCGTGCCTGCCCGTTCGCCATCTCCCACCCCGCTGGTGCTTCAGAGGGGGGTGTCAGGGGGAACCTTCCCCCTGATCGTGGACACCTGGAGACTGAAGCACCAAGTGGGAAACACATACGCGAATTGATACACCACGGAGTTCAAGCGGGAGGCGATCGCGCTCGTCAGCTCCACGAGGGAAGACGCGGCTACTTGGGAGCTCGGCATCAGTGCGGAGTCCTTGCGCGGTTGGTACCGCCAGGCCAAGGCCGACCGGGGCGAGGGCACCCCTGGCGAGCTCACCACCGAACGCGAGGGGCTCAAGCGACTGCGTAAGCTCGCCGCCGAACAGGCCAAGACGATCGAGGAACTGAGAAAAGCCGCGGTCTTCTTCGCGAAGGAAAGTGACCGGTAAACGACACGTACGCGTTCACGAGGCAGAGAAGACCACCCACGGTGTCGCTTTCCTGCGCAGGCTGCTGCGGGGGCCCGGTCCTCCTTCTATGCCTGGCTCGCCGCGGCGAAGACCTGGGCCATGCGGCAGGCTGCCGACGAGGCCCTGGCCCACGAGATCACGGTCATCCACGTCGCCTCCCGCCAGACCTACGGCGTTCCGCGCGTCCATGCCGAACTGCGGCGCCTGGGACTTGAACCGCAAACGCATCGCCAGCATCACGCGCGAGCGGGGCATACGCGGAGCCAGTCGCCGCAAACGGCGCTTGCTGACAGGGCCGGACAAGAAGGCCCAGTCGGCCCCGGACCTGATCGGCCGCGACTTGCACGCCGGCCTGCCAGGAACCAAGCTGGACGGCGACATCACCGCCCTGCCCACCGGTGAGGGCTGGCTCTATCTCGCCTGCTGGCTAGACCTGGCCACCCGCGAGGTGGTCGGCAACTCGATGGCCGACCACCATCGCGCCGCCCTCGTCGTCGACGCGCCGGAGATGGCCGCCGGCGGCGGCCATCTCCGGCCCGGGCTGCATAGTGCATTCGGACCTCGGCAGCGAATACACCAGCAGCCAATTCCTGTATGTAATACGCGAGTTTGGCCACCGGCAAAGCTGCGGACGCACCGGATCACGCNCCCCCCCCCCCGGCCCGGGCTGCATAGTGCATTCGGACCTCGGCAGCGAATACACCAGCAGCCAATTCCTGTATGTAATACGCGAGTTTGGCCACCGGCAAAGCTGCGGACGCACCGGATCACGCTTCGACAATGCCGCCGCGGAAAGCTTCTGGGCCCTGCTCAAGGAAGAGACCGGCACCCGCGTATGGACTGATCGAGCCACCGCCCGCGCCGAGGCCTTCAACTTCATCGAAACGTTCTACAACCGTCGCCGCCTGCACAAGCACAAGGTCTTCGGCTACCTCACCCCGGCCGGAACCCGGCAACGGCACCGACACGACCTCGCGGCATACAGTTCGAGTGCCCAATTCTCGGGGAAGCTTCAAGGACAAGGCCGGGGCGTTCCGGCTGTGAGGCGTCACGAGAGGCCGATCGCAGATTGCTGGGCACAGTCGTGGAGGATGATCTCTCGGGCCAGTGCCACACGATTGGTCACGTTGAGCTTGGTGAAGCTACTGCGGACGTGCGTCCCCACAGTGTGCACCGACAGCACGAGGAGGTCCGCTATCTCTTTGTTGGTCATCCCCTCTGCAACCAGCCGGGCCACGACCGTCTCGGCCCGAGTCAGGTCGCATATCTTCGCCGGCACAGTAGCGTAGGGCGGCACGATCGCCCGGTCTTCCAGCTGGGCGTCGGTCTCGTCCGAGACGGGTACCAGTACGGGGGTGCGGCGCGGGCTCTGCAGCAGGGCCGACGGAGAGTGCGTAGGGAACGTCGGGCCCTGGCTCCGGGGGGCGGAGATGGGGCCCGCCAACTGCCCTAGGTTCACCGGGGTGGCCATATGCCCGCCCTCCAGGTGCCGCACACGGCTCTTGGGGTCGACGGCCCCAGCCGGGGCGGCACGTTCGATGTGCTGGGAGCAGCTGACCGAGTCGACGACATTCACATGCGGGAGCCGGACGGCCCGGGGTGCGTCCGAGCGCGGCGAGCGCCGGTCCGCCTCGCGCCCGTGCTCTTCCGAGGCCGAGCATGCCGGTGTATATTCGGACGACTCCAGTGTAACGCCCTTGTTCAACAGCAAGGTCTTGGGATGTCCGCTCGTCACCAGTTCACCGATCCACAAGATGATGGTGACATAGCGCGCGGGGACGCTGATTCCCGCCTTAAGGACGCCGAGCAGGTCCAATAACTTGCCCATGCTGGATTCGTTCGCTAAGGAAACCCACTCACTCGCCCTCCCCCGCTTGGCACGGAGAGCATCGGCGATGCCGTCGGATATTCGGTCGACTTCCGCATAGGAAAGGAAAGTTCCTGAGTCCTCGTCGACCACGGCGGCGATGTGAGGTGTGCGAGCAGCCTGTTCGGCGAAGAGTTCACCGAGGGAAGCGTCGCATCTGGGCAGCATCTCCCCATCACCACTTCCCGGGTAAGAGTTTCCGAGTCCACCTGAGAGGGTATTCATTACTGCTTCACCCTTAACGTGCTTGCAGTTCGCACCGAAATCACTCATGACAGCATTCCTTTCGTTGGGTGTGGCGTCTTGCGGCAGGCCAGCGCACCCGCAATCCGCGGGGCTCGCCACCGGCAGAACGCAAGCTTTCCCGGCACCGCCGCACGGTGCTGACGTGCGGCGGCGCTCGCAAGGCTGAGCAGAGCACCGTTCTCCAGGTCCGGCCGGTCAGGTCCGGCAGGAGCCGCCGAGGTCGCCCAGGTCACCGCGGCCATGACCGCACTCAAAGGCATCGCTGCCGAACGGGACTTCTTGCTGGTCGGCGACTCCAAACTGATGTCGCACGGCAACGTGGCCGCGATGACCGCAGCAGGGGTGTCCTTCGTTGCGCCGCTGGCCAAGAGGCTGTGCCCCACCGAGCTGTTCGTCTCCATGGACCCGGCACAGGCCGACCCGGTGGACTACACCGCCGACCGCGACACCGGCAAACCACCCCAAGAGCGCGGCACCTATCGCGTGTGGGAAGACACCATGACCTTGGCCGGCCGCCGCAAGAGCGATCCGGCCCTGCCCGTGCGCCGGATGCTGGTCCACTCCACCGCCAACGCCGCCGACCAGCAGGCCGCCCGCACCCGCAGACTCGCCAAAGCGGCCGAGGACCTCAACGCCCTGGCCCGCGCCGCCGGCGCCCAGCACCGTCCCGCCACCGAGGCGGTGGCCAAACGCGCCGCCGAGATCCTGCGCGCCCGCAAAGTCCACGCCATCGTCCACACCCGGATCACCGCCGACCCAGACCCCGGCAAGTCTGCCTTCGCCTGGCACTTCGACCAGCGGGTCCTGGAGACAGAGGCCGCAGCCAACGGCTGGTACGCACTGCTGGCCAACCTCGATCCGGCCCAGGCCGATGCCCCTGAGGGCCTGATCCGCTATAAGGGCCAGCAGGTCGTCGAGCGCCACTACAGCGACTTCAAAGGCCCACTCGCGGTTGCACCCGTGTTCCTCGAACGCAACTGGCGCATCGCCTCTCTGGTCACCGTGATCCGCCTGGCTCTGCTGATCTTTTGCCTGGTCGAACAGCCGGTCCGCTATGCCCTGGGACCTGATCGCAAGCTCCGCGGCTTCCGCACCGACAACCGCGCCAGCCGCCCCACCGGCCGACTGATCTTCACCGCTCTCGGTCGGCTCCAGCTCATCCCCGGCAACAGCACTGACCCACCGCAGGTCCCGCTCGCAAGGCATCCAAGCACGACTACTCCAACTATTGAACGTGGATTCGACCAGACCTCGGCACTTAGCTTCATCCATCCCCACCTGCGAAGAACGGGACTAGTGGACCGTGTGCTGACACGTCGGTGCTCCCGCGCCCGTACGCGGTGCGGCAACGGGTGCAATACACGGGGGGGTCGTGCGACCCGAGACAGCCCCGGACGCTACCGAGCGGACGATATACCGTCAAGTCATCCGCTGAGAAAGACAGTTCGCGATCAGGCCAGGTGCTACCCGCCGCTCCGTTGCACTAGTCGCCGCGTCCGCATGCTGCTGATGAGTTACCCCGTTACGAACAACCCTCCCCTCACAGTGATCCCTTGGAGCATGATGCGCCGGACCCCGCGCACACCTACTGGACGCCCCTGGCTGTCCCCCGCCCACAAGGCGGGACTCGCCGGCCTGGTGGGAACCACGGTCGAGTGGTACGACTTCTTCGTCTTCTCCACGGCATCCAGCCTGGTCTTTCCAGAGTTGTTCTTTCCCGGAGCGCCGCAAGCCACCGGCCTGCTGGCATCGTTCGCGACGTTCTGGGTTGGCTTTCTGGGCCGCCCTGTCGGTGCAGCGCTATTCGGCCATTTCGGGGACCGGTTAGGACGAAAACGCAGTCTGGTGGGGACACTTCTGCTGATGGGGGCGTCTACCGCGGGCATCGGACTGCTGCCTCGTTACGACGAGGCGGGGATCACCGCTCCGGTGCTGCTGTGCGTCCTGCGGCTCGTCCAAGGGATCGCAGTGGGCGGCGAGTGGGGCGGCGCGGTGCTGCTGGCCGGTGAGCACGCGCCGCAGGGACGCCGGGTGATCCTGACGGCCATGGTGCAGCAAGGGACCCCGCTGGCCTCAATCCTGACCAGCGCGGTCTTCATCCCGTTCTCGCGACTGGGCGACGGCGCATTCCTGGCCTGGGGCTGGCGGGTCCCCTTCCTGCTCTCCACCGCCCTCATGGCCGTCGGCCTGGTGATACGGCTGAAGGTGCCCGAATCCCCGGAGTTCGAGGGACTGTCGGCGCAGGGGCGGGTGGCGCCCGCCCCGTTGCGCGACACCTTGCAGCGGCACTTCCCGAAGATGGCGGTGTGCGTCGGGGCCTGCGCTGTTCCGGTTGCCGGGACGTATCTGGCCGGCACCTTCGTGCTGTCCTGGGCGACCGTGCACATCGGCTTTCCCCGGGAGAAAGTGCTGGGCATGGTGCTGTGCGCGGCAGTTACCCGGTTCCTGGTCCAGCCCGTCGCCGCGGTCACCGCCCAGCGCTTGGGGGCCGCACGGATCTGCGCCCTGGGGCTGGCTCTGTACTTGCTCGCGGTGCCGCTCACCGTGCTGGCCCTGGGGAGCGGTTCGCTGGTCCGGATCGCGGTGGGGGTGTGCGCGTTGGAGTCCGCCAGCGCCGTCGTCTACGCGGTGGTCGCGGCCCTGCTCGTCGATGCCTTCCCGGTCCGGGTGCGCTACACCGCGATCTCCTTGGCCCAGCAGTTGGCTGGTGTGGTGTTCGGGGGCACGGCGCCGGCCCTGGCCCAGACCCTGGTCACGGTGGGGCACGGCTCGCTGTGGCCGGTGGCGCTCTACCAGGCGTTCCTGGCCGTCCTGTCAGCCTGCTGCCTGCCCGCTCTGACGTCCGCCCGCCGCACTGCCCCAGCAGGGGGCACACCCCCGCCGCGAGGTGGCCGATGCGCCAGGGTAGCTTCCCTGAGGCAACGCCATTGGCAGGGCTAGACTCTTTCCCTCTTGGCAGACGCCGGGTTGGCTCCTGCCTCCGTTGGGAGACCTCTGTTGAGAAGGGCGAGAGATGCGCAGTAACGGATCGGAACGCGGCGAGGACGACCGTCCGCTGCTGCTGCAACTCGAGCAGCGCCTCAACAAGCTGATCGAGACGCTCTATCCCGACGAACGCACCCGCCCCGGTTACGCGCGACTCGCCAAGGAGATCCGCGAGACAACCGGAGGCACCATCTCTGCCACCTATCTCTGGGAACTGGCCACCGGAAAGAAACGCAACATCACGCTGGAACAGCTGGACATTCTTGCGCAGTTCTTCGGGGTACCACCCGAATACTTCCTCAACGACGAGGTGTCGGAACGGATCAATGCCCAACTGAAGCTGGCCACCGCACTGCGCGACACCAAGATTCGCAGCCTGGCGCTGCGCGCCGAAGGGCTCTCACCTGCCAGTCTGGACGCCCTGCTCACTATGGTCGAGGAGGCCCGCAAACTGCAAAACCTCTCGGCGATGAACCACCCGAATCCCCCCACAGCCGGATCCCATGAGTGAGGCAGCGTTCCCTACGGAATGCCCGGGCGGGCCGGGTCCGTTGTTATGTCACTGACGTTCCGGATCGCACGCGCCCCGACAGCGACCGGTCTTCCCCACAGCAGGCTATTGGGAGACGCATGCTGAAAAAGTACGCTCGATTACATCAGCGTTGCCAGTCGGCTCTGAGCCAACTCAGTCTGCCACGCCCCTTCACCATCGATGCTTTGCGCCAGGAGCTGTCCGCACAGCGCAGACGTCCGTTGCATCTGCATCCGCTGCCAGAACAGGCCGCCCGGAACAGCATCTGCGGCATGTGGCTCGCCACCGAGACTGACGACCACATCTTTTTCGAGCAGCGCACCAGCCGAGTGCACCAAGAGCACATCCTGCTGCATGAGATCGGGCACATGCTGTTCGACCACCGCGGCACGGACCTGGTCCAAGGCGCGGCTCCTCAGGCCCTGCTCCCCGATCTGAGCCCGCAGTTGGTGCAACGGCTGCTTGGCCGCGCCAGCTACACCAACCGTCAGGAGCAGGAGGCGGAGATGCTTGCCAGTCTGCTGAGCATCCGCGCTTCACAGTCCGCCGCCAGAGCTCCGCACGGTGTGCTGGGCCGGTTGGAAGCCGCGCTGGGGGCGCGTGCCGCGGATGAACGCTGAACCCTCCAACGCGCTGGGCTGGTTCGACTACATCTGCGTGGGCTGCCTGTGGCTGGCTCTGACCCTACGTGCCTCCGCCGCCCTGCGCACCCCTGAGCAGCGCGGACTGTGGTTGGCCGTGGTCACCGCTGCGGTGGCCATGACGCTCACGCTCCCCGCCGCGACCCAGCTCGCCCTCCAGGCCACTGGAGGGGTCCACGCCATCGCTCTGGCACGGAACATGAGCGGAGTGCTCTCGTCGGGCGCAGTGCTGTACTTCGTCTCGACGGCCGCCGGCGGCCGCCGATTACGTCTGGGCGTGTGCTTCGTGACGAGCCTGGCAATGGTGTCCCTGCTGGTCCTGGATTCCCTCGTTCCACCGCACCAGGAACACGCCGTAACAGGCGGTGCGCCTACTCCCTCCACTGCCTATTGGATCGTATTGGTTGTGGACCATCTCGCCGCGGACATCTCCTGCACCTCCCTGTGTCGCCAGTACAGCAGACGCACAGCCAACCCCGTCCTGAAGGCGAGCTTACGGATGTTCGGAATCGGCACCGCGCTCTCCTGCTTATGCTGGTTCTGCCAGCTCATCAACCTGCTGTTCCAC
Organism: Streptomyces sp. YGL11-2; assembly: GCF_050054615.1. Taxonomy (NCBI): domain Bacteria; kingdom Bacillati; phylum Actinomycetota; class Actinomycetes; order Kitasatosporales; family Streptomycetaceae; genus Streptomyces; species Streptomyces sp. YGL11-2. The sequence goes on along the minus strand of NZ_JBNHIN010000026.1, from coordinate 1,461 downwards.
ACCGATAGGCTGCTGCCGTACCTCCCATACGTCATGGACTTGCACGGGCTGCTACGCGCGATCGCCCTCCTGGCGCCCTCGCTGTGGGCCATGCAGGGCGCCGTCGCGGAGATCTGCACCATCTGGCACCTGTGGCCACTGTGGCGCGACCTGGTACAGGCCGTGCCGAACGTCGCGTTCATCAAACCCCGCCACCGACTGTTGGAGATCGTGTGGCCGCAGGCATCCTGGCGGCTGCTGGCTTACCGCAAAATCATCGAGACCCGGGATGCCATCCTCGATCTCAACGACTATGTGCCCGCCTGTGCGTGGGCCCGCGCACGTCGGCGTGTGGCCGCTGTGGGGGTCGCTCACGACAAGGTCGATGCGACGGTGCTCGCGTGTGTCATGAGGGGGGCGCGCAGCGCCAAGCTCGCCGGCCGGCCTCACCAGCAGTCCGCCAGCGGTCTCGTCAGCTTCGACAACGGCGACCTCGAAAGCGAGAAGGCGTTCCTTCTCGACATGGCGCGAGCTTACGCCTCGGCTCCAGCCCGGAACTTCGCCATCCATCCGAACGCATCCGACAGGAAGTGAGCAGCGATGACCACCATCTTGACCACTGGAGCGACCGCGGGCATTGGTGCCGCCTTCGCCCGACGGTTGGGGGGCAGGGGGTGCGACCTCGTGCTGGTCGCACGAGACAAGGGCCGCTTGGAATGCATCGCAGACGAATGACGAACGCGGGTCAGCATCACTGTGGAAGTCCTGCCGGCAGACCTCCTCGACCCGGCGCAGTGCCGCACGGTCGAGGAGCGCTTGGCGTTGTCGGCACGTCCCATCAACGTGCTCGTGAACAACGCCGGCTTCGGACTCCCGGCTCCATTCCCCCGCAACCCGGTCGATGACGAGGAACGGATGCCGGACCTCCTGGCCGCGTTCCCCTGCGCCTCACCCACGCGGCCGTTCCGGGCATGACCAGCCGGAAGCGAGGTGCCATCCTCAATGTTTCCTCCGTGGCCGGTCTGCTGCCCACCGGTACATACGGTGCCGCGAAGGCATGGATCACCAGCTTCGTCGAGCCTGGAGATGTGCTCAACCGGCTCGTACGGGACATCGAGCGTGGCAGGGCAAGGAACTGACGAAGCCCCTTGGAGGCTGTGTGCCGAGTGGAATCACCACACCAACAACAAGGGGCTTCGCCACGTCACCCCACCTGACCTGTTCCTTTCACCCTTCCGCCCCTTCCGTCATGGGATGAAAAGGGAGGGTTCAGTGAGAGTTCGGGGCAGGCCCGCCAGCGGCGTCATCAGGTACATCATCACTGTCAGAGTTGCAGCGACTTTGTCTGGAGAAATTCCCTGAGCCCGTACTTGCCGAGTTCTCGCCCGACACCTGATTGCTTATGGCCACCGAAGGGGGCGAGCGGGTTGTACGCCCCGCCGTTAACCGTCACCTGGCCGCACTCCATCGATCGCGCAAAGG
>NZ_JBNHIN010000025.1:78658-121458 GCF_050054615.1 Streptomyces sp. YGL11-2 | reverse complement strand
CCCTGTGGGAGAGTAGGACGCCGCCGAACAATCTTTGTGGGGAGGCCCCGCACCGTATGGTGCGGGGCCTTTCTGCGTTCCGGGCCCGTTCGCCTGTGCCGCGATGAGTTCCCTGACCCTGCACTGGAATTCGTCGAGCACATCACGCCGGTCAAGGACAGGGGCACGCAGACTCTCCTGGAGCAGGAACTCAACGCCGCAATGAGCGAGCCCGCTGACGGACGGATCACTCCGGGGCCCCCTTGGGAGGACTACCAGGCCGCGGGCGCCGTTCACCCGAGGATCGACGCTTGCGGTGTCACCGTTCGGGACGCCTTCGATCTCGACGACGTGTCGGGCCGGCTGCGCAGTCCCCCGGCAGGTGAGCACTTGGCTGGCCTTCGGCGCAGTACGGTCACCCTCTACCGCCATCACCGGGCCGCTTCCGAGGGCTGGCTCGCCGTCACGCCCGTGCTGCGGTGGATCGAGGCCGGCATCTCCCTCCGACCCCGACCGCGCCGACACGCTCCTGGGACTGCTCGACGACGATGACCACATGCGCCAGCTCGCGGCTTGACGTCCCATTGGCCACCGCAAACCGGGCATGGCGCACCCTCGGCCTCCCCGTGATCGACAACCGAGCCAGGCACACCGCCAGTTCGACGCATGGCTGGAGAAGGAACGACCGGCGCTCCAAGCGCGGGTCAGGGACGCGTACGCCCCCCATGTGTTCCGCTCCGGCGGCGCACTCGCCGGCTACGTACGTCTGCGCGAGCTGCCGGGCCTCGTACCCGACCCCGAATGGCACACGGAGCACTGGGATCTCGCCCCCGAGATTCTCGCTTCCCACACCGACCGATGGGCAGCCGCGCATCTGCCGACCCCGCCCAGCCGCCCCCCCCTGCGCCCGCTCGCCCAAGTCCGCGAGGGAGCTATTGGCGCTGTCCACACACGGATGCCGAGACTGCGTGCCCTCGTGGAGGAATGGGCGCGGTATACGGGCGAGGAGGCGTGCCGCTTCCTGGTGCCACGGAGATCCTCCAAGAACGGGACGGCGAGAGCCTGCTCGGCTTCGAGATCCCCACGGCGCGAGACCTCGTCAACTGGCTGAGCGATAGAGGTTATTGGCCAGTCGGCAAGCGCGTCACGCACCGGCGCGCAGACCTGGAGCTGACCGGACAGAAGCCACTGATTCCGGTACAACGCCCCGGTCCAACGTCGACCCCGGGAGCGGCCATACGACGGCGCCACCACCTTCCGGCCTCGTCGGTGACGTGAATCGCCCCACCGCGGAAGTCGGCTACGAGGTGTTGTGTCGACGTCATCACCGCCGCCGCATGACGAGCGCTGCTGCGCGTGCCGTCGCGCTCTCGCCGGACGTCCTGCCGTTTGCCCCCTCTTGAGCCTCGAACCTGCCTGCCGCGCCGTTGACGGCGGCCATGGTGACTACAGGCCGTTGACAGCTGCCGGTCCGACGCCCGCCACCCTAGAAGCGACCTGCGCGTGGCATGGGACCGGTGCCTGGCTGGCCGAGCGCGTCACGCTACGGCAGCCCGCCGACCTGGACAAACCTGACCTGGACCTGCGGCTCGGCGTGCCCGCAGCCGCCGCGCCCCCGGCCGCGCGCACGGCGACTCTCACCGACGGAACCGAACTCGCTTACGACGGCCTGATCCTGGGTCGCAAACTGAGCGGCACGGACAAGACCAAGTCCACCGCGGCGACGTTATCGACCCGCGCCAACCGCAGCTGGGCCCGTTTCCATAGGCGGAGACCGCCGGCTACGACCTCACCGGCAACCGACAACCGGCAACCGGGTATGCGCACCTCCCGTGCCTCGACACAGGGCGGGAGTCCGTGGCGCCCAAGGCGTGTTGTAGGGCGGACAGATCGCGGAAGTGATTGACTCAGCCGCCGCTCTTGCGCCGGAACGACCGCTGGCTCGCAGCCGGGCCGTGCGCTCCACGGACCTTCGACGCATCGACGTTCGCAGCAAGGTCAGCGGCGTCCGCCTGCACACCGCGCTTGCGCTCCAGCGCTTCCCGGAATTTGCGTTTGAGGTCGTAGTGGCCGTCGCTGTCGGGCACCAGAGCGGACGTCTCGGGGTCGGACGGCTCCGAACCTTCTTTGGATGCAGACTCTGCGGTCACGGCGACCTCCTGGGTTCGGGCAATGGGAAGCACAGCTTGTCATGCCGAGCGCAGTGCGGGGCGCAAGCAAGATCATCTTGGCTCCGGCTTCGGCGGGTATCACCTCTCGGCCAGGGCACACCACGAGGGCGTTCATCGCGTAGGGGTACGCACAGGAGGGTTTCGGGCCGGGCTGGAGGTTCTCCATTCCGTGGTCGGAAGTATTAGATTGTCAGGGCAGCGGCTCTCAGCCGCCGCGACGCACCAGGGCCGCCTTGCGGGCCTCGCTGGCCTTGCCGCCGGCGCCGCGGGAGGCGTCCTTGCTGGTGCCCAGTCCGCGGGAGGGGGCGCTGGTGTTTTTGGGCCGGGGTGCGGCGTGAGGCCGTGGTCGGCCTCCTGGCGCCGGTCACACGGCGCTCCAGGCACCGTCGACGGTGAGAACGAACCCGGCATCGGCGGGCCGCGACGGTCCAGCGCCAGGACGGCCGACTCCGCATCGCGCTGCGTCCGTCGGCCCCGGGACGCTGCTGACCAGCCTCTGATCGACCGGCGTCGGCGTCGACGGAGCTGGGGCAGAACGGCACGGTGTGAGGGTGGGCGCGTCGGCAGGTGCCTTGTGGGATGTACGTGGGATCCGTGATTGTCTGGGCCTGCGGGATAGATGGCGAATGGTTTAGTAAAAGGACTTTGGCGCTACAAATCGAACATAATCGAGCGTCGCGTGGTTTGCAGGGGTTGATCTTTACGCGTGATGACCGTGCGGGTGAGGGCAAGCTGTCGTCGCGTCTGGGGCTGGTGACCGACGCGGTGGAGGCCGGGCCGGGGTTGGATCTGTACGGATATGTGGTGGAGCAGTTGTCTCGGGGTGGCCGGGTCGACTACGTGATTGTGGACGAGGCCCAGTTCCTGCTGTCCGGGCAGATTGACCAACTGGCTCGGATCGTGGATGACTTGGAGCTGGATGTCTTCGCGTTCGGCATTACCACCGACTTCCGGACGAGGCTCTTTCCTGGTTCCCAGCGTCTGATCGAGCTTGCCGATCGCTTGGAGACTTTGCAGGTCGAGGCGATGTGCTGGTGTGGTGCTCGGGCCACGCACAATGCGCGCACCGTGGGTGGAGAGATGGTCGTCGAGGGGGAGCAGGTTGTCGTGGGCGACGTGGCTCAGTCGGCGGCGGAGGTCGGGTACGAGGTGCTCTGCCGACGTCATCACTGCAGGCGGATGACGAGCGCCGCGGCGCGGGGAGCGGCGCTGTCGCCGGACGTGCTGCCGGTCACCGCCACTTGACCTCCGGCCGGCGAGAAGCACGTCGACTTGCTTGTCGGCCGTACTGGCCATGGGGGAGCGGGTGGTTCTGGGCCGTGGGCTCGGGAGGGTGGCCTTGGCCGCAGGTTCGAGTCTCGGCGGGGAACGGGCGACGGCGGTTCTCTGGCGCTCTGGTCGCTGTAGAGGCCACGTACGACCTCTTGCAGGCACGCGGTCGGACGTGTCCCAGGCGGAAGGCCGGATCTGGGCATACGGTGATCAAGCCCGGCTGCGGGTGCGGCTGGGCCCTTCAGTTCTTCGCGGGCGTGCCGCAACATTTCTTGTACTTGCGTTCCGACTCGCACCAGCAGGGGCCGTTGCGCGCGGGTGGCCACAGCAGGGCACGCTCGGGGCGCGCCGTCTTGGCGTACCACTCGCCGTAGGCACGCCGGGTCTCCACGGCGCCCGGCTCCCGCCTCTGCTGGCTGGCGTATTCCTCGAACTCGGCGGGCGTGGCGCTGACGATCCGTACGTGGGCGGCGCCGGCTACGCTGTAGGCGCGGGCGTCGCGCTGTAGGCGCGCGGCGTAGGTGTCGTAGTCGTCTCCGTACGAGGTGGTCGACTCCGGCCAGCAGGCCCGGACAGCGGCGAAGTCCTCGCGGACCCATCGCAGCACGATCCCGTCCAACGCCTCCCAGCCCTGGGGGACGTCCACTGCTGGGTTCTGCGACAGTGCCTCAAGCAGTCCGTCCCGGAACTGTGCGAAGGATGCGTCCGCCTCCGCCTCGGCGGCGAGGTCGTCCTCGTTCAGCTCGATCCCCAACTCGCCCCGCAGGAAGCTGCGGTGGATGAGGAGGCCGTGCCGGTACTCGGTTGCCCGCGGACTGTCGTCGTCCGAGGCGAGGGCGTCCAGGCTCGCCTGGCACCGCTCAAGGGCCCGCTCGTACTGCCCGGCTTCGGTGAGGACCTCGACCATGTCGTCGATGACCGCAGTCGCGACGGCCCGGTGGACTCGGTATCGAGGCGGGCGCGGAGTTCTGTCTGGAGTCTGTTCGGCTTCCTGTGCTCGGCCCAGTGCGTGGAGTTGGTCGACGATGCCCACTTGGGCGTCGAGACGGTACTCGCCGTGGGAGTCGGCCGCGCGGCGGAAGAGTGCCAGCGCAGCCTCACTGCTGCCACTTCTGCCGGACCGGGTTGTCAGCCACCCGGCGTCCACCAGGGCTCTCGCCTGCTGTGGGGATCACCCGGCGCAGCAGGGCCATGCCCAACGCGCGGGCGGTGGCCGCGGCGACGGGGGCGGCGAAGGACATCGGTCGTCTGGCTCCCGGAACCCGCGTGACACCCCGACGTACGGTTGGCGATTTCGCGCAGTGCTCGGTGTGCCCCCCCAACGAGCCACAATGCGAAAACCGAGGTGGAAGAACGGGGCCGACCGGCGCGGCGTAGCAGGTGATCTGCCAGTGCCCGTGGACGGCCGGCGCTCTCGGTTGGCTCAGTGAGTCGTGACCAGGACGTGGCTGTTGGCGGCTGTCGTGGTCTTGCGTACGCATTCCAAGAAAGGGGTTGGGCTCATCTGCCACATCCAGTTGGAGGGGGCGTCGGACCTGACGGAAGGTATGAACGGGCCGGCCTCTCGTGGGCCGTTTCTTGCCCGATGGCGCAGCGCATGGTGCTGCTCCTCAGTGGGTTGGCCCTCAGCGATTCCGGCCAGGGTCCAGCATTGGTCCTCGGCTCCCCAACCCCCGCCCGCTACGCCCCGCCGGTCCCGGGCCGTACGACGGTCCGGGACCGGCTCTGGGATCGGGAAGTCCCGTGATCTGCGGGCAGGTTCACATGAAGATCAGCACGAGCGCGAGGAGGAGCAGGACGATCACGCCGACGCCGGTCCCCACCACGCAGCCCGGGCTGTTCGCCAGCTCGGAGAGCCGGGATGTGGAGGCGCGTGGTTCCGGGTCGAGAGCGGAGGGGGCGGGGAATGTGGTGTACGCGGGGGCAGCGGGGGGTGCGTGGAGAGCGGCGGACTGCGCGGGGCTCTGGCCGATCATGTCCCGCAGGATCTGCTGCCACAGGATCGGCGGCAGGTCGGGGGCCCGCCCGTTCCTGGGCGCGATGATGGTCTCCCGGAGCCAGTTGCCCGCGGCAGGGTGGCGGTCCCGGCACATGCGATGCAGGAGTTCCTGTAGATCGCGCAGATAGCGTTCGTCGCGGGCGAGGGGGGCGACGGCCCAGGTGAAGAGGTCGGCCGCCCGGCTGACCAGGGCCGTCCGCGATGCGGGTTCCGCGCCCTGCCCATTCGGCGTGAGGTACAGGTCGTTGCGGAGCACCTCCGCGCACAGCGCGTGCCGCATCGCCGTCCCGCGCTGCCGGACGCGGTCGCCGTCCCCGAGCTCGTTCAGCAGCAGTTCCACGGACTCCGGCGGCCGCCCGCCGGAGCGCAGCTCGTGCAGGAGCAGATCGTCAGGCAGGGTGCGCAGGCGGTCCGCCAGTCTGCCGCGCTGCACGGCGTTCCTGCCGCGGGGCAGATGCAAGTCCTCCAAGTCCTCGTGGAGTGTGGGAAGTTCGGTGTCGGCTGCCGGATAGTCGGTGGAGGGTGCCGTGGGACGGGGGGCGGGCGGGCGGCCGGGGTGCGGAGGTGCTGTCGAGGGTGAGGGTGAGGGTGAGGGTATGGATACGGACGGGGGGGCTGGTGCGGGCGTCGGGGTGAGAGGGGTGGGATCCGGCTGGGGGTCCGAGGGCGGGGCGGCCGGAGCGCGGTCCGGGAGGCGGGGCGGGGCGGTCAGGCGGTCGGCGTCCAGGATGTCCTTGAGCAGGGCGTGCCGCCGCGGCCAGTCCAGCGCCGCGCCGCCGCTGAGCCCGTCGACCAGTTGCGGCACCCCGGGGCGGTTCGACGGGTGTTCCAGGAGGTATTCCACGAGCCGGGCCGCCGCCCGGTGCTCGAACCGGGGTTGGGCTGGTGAGCGGCCCATTACCCGGGCCAGTGGACCGGAACCGCCGGTGTCGGGCTCCCAGCGCGGGACGCTCATCAGCCGCAGAGGGTGGGTGTCGACCGTGTCGTACGTGGCGAACGTCCACTCCTCGCCCAGCCAGGGGCCGAAGAGCATGAACAGTCCGAGATACACCAGCGGTGCGGCGTCCTGGTCGGGCCAGCCAGGCAGCTCCTCCTCGCCCGTGAGCAAGGACACCCGCTGCGTCGGATCGCGCAGCCACTCCGCGGTGACCAGGATCAGCGCGTGCTGGACTGTCGGCAGCAACTCCCGCATTCCCGGGAGTCGTTCGCACGCCAGCGCGTCGAGTTCGGCGCACTTCACCACGCGCTGCCGCCCGGTGGCCTGCTCGGCGGACTCCCGTTTACCCCACCCGCCGTGCGCGAGCCCGAGGCACTGACGGGTCTTCAGGGTCTGCGGCTCGCCGACCAGGACATGGCTGACTGTGCTGGGCCGGCCGCCCCGGTCGGTGGTGGGCCAGCGCTGGACGAGCATGACCTCACCGTCGCGGGACAGGGTGCGTACGACGCTGTGCCGCGGGGCCCGCGCGCCGGACACCCACAGCAACGGTCCCAGTTCCCTGCCCAGTTCCTCGGCGCGCTCGGCCGAGCAGGAGTGGGCGACGGCCTTCATGCCTGTGCCCTGGCGGCCCTGGTTGCCGTCCCACCGGAAGACCACCTGGTGCACCGAGCCCGCGGTATTGCCGCTACCCTGCCCGGCCGTGCCGGACGGTGCCCGGTGAGCCGGTCTCCGGTCCTGGAAGTCGTTCACCGTTCTTCCTCTCCCACAGTTCCCCTGGCCTCCGGCGACGGCACCTCTTCCCTCGCGGGCGGCCCTCCCACGGCGAACGCCTCCGCACCGCCCGGCACTTCGATCAGCCCGTGCATCGCCAGCAGCGACAGGAGCGGCTCCAGCACCCGCCGGGGCCCCGCCCCGGCCGGATAGCGGCCGTTGTCCTCCTGACCGCCGGTGGCCGACGCGACGTGCAGGGTGCACCGGCGGATCGCGTCGAACGGGCGCAGCCACGCCTGGCCGGCATGGTGGCGCAGGAGCCCGTAGACGTCCCGGCTCTCCTCGCGCATCAGCGCCGGGTCGAGCGAGGTGGGCGCCGCCTCGCCCAGCCACCGGTCGACGGGCGGCTGGAACCGCAGGAGATCGGCCTTGCCGAGCACCATCGCAGCCGCCACGTCCAGATACGGGCCGTTCTTGGGCAGCCGGTCCAGGACGGTGCCGAAGGCGAGATCGCCGTCCCGGTTCACCTCAAGACCCCAGCGTTCCCTGGCGTGGTCCAGATGCGGCAGCGGGAGAGCCAATGCCGGGTCCACGACGAAGACCATGGCGTCGACTCCGAGCAGGAAGCGGAGCGCGGCGTCGGTCCGTACGAGGTCCTCGCCGCCCAGGTCGAAGAAGGCGACCGGACGCACCCGCCCGCGGGCGTCGGTGATCAGGAGGGACTCCACGAATCGGGCGAAGCCGTCCAGGCCGAGGGCGCCGGTGTGGCCGAGGACCTTGCCGTTGCGCAGCGGCTGCACCCGTTCCCGTACGAACCGCGCGTGCTGCTCCGGGTTGACGGACTGCCACTTCAGTCCGAACGGCTCCAGGGCGCCGTCGGTGATCTCGGCGATCATCTGGGTCAGTAGATGGCTCTTGCCGGTGGAGGACTGGCCGACCATCGCGACGGTCAGCGGCCGGCCGTGGGTGAGGTAGGGCACCGGGATGAAGTGCTCGGGGAAGTCCGGGTCCGCCGTGCACTTCTGGACGGCGCCGCGCATGATGTCCTCGCGCCGCAGAGGGTTGCCGACGCCGGAGACGTCCAGCGGCTGGTACTGCATCCTGCTGTCGGTGACGAACAGCGACCCGAGGTCGAGCTGGATGGTCTCCAGGCAGTAAGGGCACAGGACTTCTCCGTTGCTCCGCCGGGGCGCCGCCCAGGACCCGTCGTGAGGTTCGGGGGCGGGTGCCAGCCGCTTGAGGTGGAGCGCGTGGTCGAACGCCGCGTGGTGCGGGCGCGTCTTGTCGGCAGGCACGCTCGGCGCGATGCGACGGGCGGCGCCCGGGGCCAGGAGGTCGAGCAGTCGCTCGGGAGCAGGCCGGTCGGCTGCCAGCGGGGCGAAGGCGCCGCGCAGCGTCTCGGCGAGCACCCGGTGCTCGGCGAGATCGGCGGGCGCCCGGTCGGTGGGACCGGGCCGGCCGGTCACCAGCTGGTAGAGCACCTGGGCCGCGCTCCACACCGCGTCCCGGGGGTCGATGCGTCCCTCGCCCCGGCGCTGTTCGGGCGAGCAGTAGGGCGCCCTGCCCCACCGGGTCCTCGGACGTCCGGCGCGGGCCGCCCCCTCCAGCCCCCAGAGCTGGACCGAGGTGCCGTCCCAGAGCACGGTGGTCGGCGAGATCCCGCGCAGCACCAGGCCCTGACCGTCGAGCAGGCACAGCGCCAGCAGCAGATCACGGGCGAGGACCCGCTGGTCGGTCGCGGACATCACATGGGTGCGCGCGGCGGCGGTGCCGCGTGGCGCGGCGTACAGCAGGAACGGCTCGGCGGCGTCCAGTTCGTAGCCGATGATCCGCGGGAAGAGCGCCGCGTACTCCGTGTCGTCGAGCACCTGGTGCAGACGCAGGGCGGTGCCCGCCTCCGCGTCCAGCAGTGCGCGCGCCGCCGGGTTCGCCGCGTCGGCGGCGGTCAGCCGCACCTGGACGCACTGCTGTCCCTCGTCGTCGAGGAGGCCGTTGCGGATCCGCTGGGGCAGCTGCGGATCGCGGCGGGAGGTGCGTCCGAAGCGGACCGGGGCGGTGCGGCGTCGCCCTGAGGGGACGGTGAAGGCGAGGGTGGTCCGCTGCGAACTACCCGGCTCCACCAGGTTGGAGTGCGAGGTGCCGGTCACCAGTGGTCGCCGTCCCTTCGTTCGTCCGGGTCCCCCGGGTCGGCCCCGGGGCTCTGACGGGGCCGGACGGTGTCCACGACGCCCATCCGCAGCGGGGTGAGCCGGATCAGACCCGCGTGCCGTCCCGACGAGGTCCACAGCGCCTCGTGCGGCTGGGCCGAACCGCTCGTCCGCCAGGTCTTCTCGACCTCGCCGCGCACCGCGTCCGGGGCGAACCTGATCCATAGCGCCGCCGCCGGGTCGCGGCTGAGCAGCATGCTCTGCTCCGGTGAGGTCAGCTGCACCACGGCGCGCCGGTCGGCGTTTGCGCCGACCAGTTCGGCCACCCGGTGCGGGTCGGTCCCCAGCAGGTTCGCCGAGGTGGCGCGGGTGCGGTGTCCGGCGGCGAACGGAGGCGGGGCCAGCACCCCGTTGTGCCGGAGGTGGCGGCGGGCCGTCGACAGCAGGTCGCCGACCCGCTTCTCGGTGCGCCGGATGGCGAGGGCACCGGCCTGGCCGCGTTCGACGGCTCCCCAGTAAAACTCCATGGCGACCAGGGCGGCGTCCGTCAGATCGCCGACCAGGGTGGCGACCAGCTCCGGTCCGCCCTCGCCGCTCTCGCGGTCCAGCCAGCGCGGCGCCCCGGCTGTGCGGTCCTCCCACGGGTCTGCGGGTGGGGCGGAGGGTTTCTCCCCGACGGGCTCGACGGGCTCGTCCGCGGAAGGCGTGTCGTCCCAGGCGTACACGCTCGCCCAGTCGCTGTCCGTGTCGTCGTCCGCGGCGGAGGCGTCCGCCTCCAGGGCCGAGGCGCTGGACAGCCAGTCGTCCGCGGCGGGCGGCTCGGTGCCGGACGCACCGGCGGCCGCGGGCCGCTCAGGCTCGGGCAGCGCCTCGGCGTCCGCGGCGGCCGCCGTCGCCCGCAGCATGCCGGCGACGGACCGAGCCGCGTCGGCGCAGTACATGCGCTCCTCGGCGGCCCAGTGCTCGCGGACCGCCTCGGCCAGCAGCGCATCCAGCCCCTCCAGGGCCCGGCGCAGCGCGGCGGTCCCGTGGCTCGCGGCCCAGGAGTCGGCCGCCGCACGCCAGAGCCGGCGGGCCGTCTCCACCGCGGCGCCGAGGCCCGCCAGCAGACCGGCGGCGCTCAGCCAGAGCGGGGGCTCGGCCGCGTACGCCACCACCACCCCGGCTACCGCGCCGCCGGCGGCCGCGATCCGGGGTCCCATAGCGCAGCGGACCGGGCGCTCGGCACCCCGCAGACGGGATGCGCCGAGCAGCGTCATGCCGAGGAACACCAGTGGGACAACGAGCGCCAGCGCCACGAAGGGGCCCTGCCACAGCGCACCGAGCAGCCCCGCTGCGGCCAACGCCGGGAGACCCGCCACGGGGCTCGGCAGCGGGTCACCCCGCGACCCGGAACGCCGGGCCACCGCTTCGGCAATGGGGGTGCCCCCGCGCGAGCCGGTTCGAGTGTCGGAGAGGTCGGCGAGCTTCGGCAGCAGTGCGGAACCGGGCACTGGCTCCACCCGCCCGGCTAGCCCGGTGAAGCGCTGAGCCACCGCGCGCAGGGCCAGCCCCCGCCCCAGCAGCTTCCCGGCGAACTCCCGCAGGCCCTCGCCGATCCGCTCGCCCACGCCCTCGGCCGAGGGCACCCGTAGGCCGAGGGCCGCGAGCCGGGCCGCCGCCTCGGCGGCGGACGGTGCCGTACCGGCGCCGCCGCTGTGCAGAGCCGTGCCGACGAGGTCCCGGTAGTCGCCGAGCGCCTGGCGCGCCTGGTCCAGGTCGGCCTCGAACGCCTCCCTGCACGAGCCTCTCAGCAGCCCGGGGAGGGCCCGCAGCCTGGCCAGCGCGTCCTCGGCGCCGTCCAGGACATCCGCGCACGCGCGGTACGCACCGTCAGCCATCCCGCCCGGCTCCCGGTGCCGCTGGTCGCGGCCGCCCCGGCCCGCCACCAACCCCCGCAGCGTCTCCGGCAGATCGGCCGCGGACCAGGCGGCCACCGGCAGATCCGGGGCGAGTTCGGCGTCCTCGCCCGCGAACCGGGTGAGCGCGTCGCGCCAGGCCCGGTCGCGGACCTCCGGCGGCAGGTCCTGCTCCAGCAGCCGCATCCCGGGCGCGGCGATCGCGTCGGGCAGCGATCCGATGTCGTCGAGCACCCTCAGGAAGACGTCCGGGACCGACAGCACATCCACCAGGACCGCCAGTGCCTCCGGGTCGTCGGGCGCGGGCTGCTCCAGCGCCGTGCGGGCGGAGCGCAGATCGCCCGCCCACAGCAGGCTGGTGCCGGGGGCGCGCAGCACCGCGGGCCGCACCAGCCGCCGGTCCGGCGGGAACACCTCGTCCTCATCGGCGGACGAAGCGGGCGCGCCGCCGACCAGCAGGACCAGGACCCTGATCTCGCCCACGGCTCGGTAGGCGGTGAGCAGTTCGTACTGCCGCTGATGGCCGGTCAGCCCGGCCGGGGTGTCGACGACCAGGAAGAGCGGGTGATCGGGTTCCGGCAGTCCGGCCCGGCCGAGCTGGCGGGCGACCGCGGACCGCAAAGCGGGGGCGGTGCCGAGTTCCGCCGCCCCGGTGCGCAGGTCGAGGTGGACGACCGCGCCGATGTCCTCGGGTGTGATCACTCCGCGTCTCCGTCCCAGGGGTTGCGGCGCGCGTGGTCCCGGCCGCTTTCGTCGGCGGCCCCGTACGGACGGGGATCGTCGGGTTCGTCCCACGGCACCGAAGGCCGGTCGGCCCCGCCGGAGTGCCCGTTGACGCGGTCCCCGGAGGAACGCGGGGGCTGGTCGTCGTACGCGGCGTCGTAGTCGTAGCCGCCGGAGGTACGCGGCTGCCCTTCCCACCGGCCGTCCGCACCGCCCCTCTCCCCCCAACTCTCCCTACTGCCTTCGGTGTTGCGGTCACCGATCCGGTCGTCGTACGCGCCGGCGTAGTCGTCCGCCGGGGCGGACCGCGCGCGCTCGTCGGTGCCGCCGCCCGGGTAGGCGTCGGCGGAGGCGCGCGGGGCGGTGCCCCAGTCGTCGTCATCGGCCACGGAACGCCGGGGTTCCGGAATCTCCTTGCGGGGACGCGGCTTCGGTGTGCCGCCGCGGACGTGCTCCAGCAGCGTGCGCAGCGTCGGCTGGACGGCGCGCTGGTCCCCGAACTCGACGTCCAGTGCGGCCGGCAGTGTCTCCGCCCAGAACTCCCACAGCGGCCGCACCCATCCCTCGACCTGCTCGCCGCCGCGCTCCCGGCGCTCCCTCAGCAGCTCCAGTTGGCGCGGGGCGGTCTTCTCGACCAGCTCGACGAAGAGCGGATGCGGTTCGCTGCCATTCCTGGCGAGCCCCAGCGGCTGGGCCGCCATCAGGTTTTCGCAGTAGTCCTCGACGGTCCGCTCGTCGTCGAGGACGATCCAGCGTTCGTACGAGCGCAGCAGCTCCGCCCAGCTTGACACCCCGCCGGGGAAGTCCCCCAACCGCAGCCGGACGCCGGGCACATGGTCGCCCGTCTCGGGGAACAGCCGCAGCCGGACCCGGCCCGGCGAGGCGGGGTCGCCGTCCAGCACGTCCACCTGGCCGTTCCACATACAGCACAGCAGTCGGTGCAGGATGGCGCGGCGGTCCTCCGCGCTGCTGACCATCCAGCTGTCCCGGAATCCGAGCCGCTGACGCCACCTCAGCACGTCCTGGGCCTGCTCGGAGTCCTTGGCCCTGGCCCACTGTCGCAGCACCTTGCGGGCCTCGGGCACCTGGGTGAGGCTCATCTCGCTGCGGAAGAGGACCACGGTGATCGAGTCGCTCTCCACTCCCCGGTACTCCACGGAGTTCTTGGCGTCGGAGGGCAGCCGCAGCGCCTTGCCGAGGAACTCCTGCACCTCCTCCACGGCCTGTACGCGCGGGTGCGTGACGAGCACCCGCAGTGGTCCGGTGCCCTCCGGGGTGAAGCCCACCGGCAGCAGGCCGGCCAGTTTGCGGCCGAACAGGTCGAGTGCCTCCTTGCTGACCTGGTCGGCGGCGTCCGTGTCGCCCGCCGCGGCGGCCAGAAGGGTGCTCATGGGCGGCAGCAGCGGGCGCTCCTCCAGATGTTCGCCGCTCTCCGCGAACAGCCGCGTGATGCGGCCCTCCAGCTGGGCCTTGACAGCCGCCACCGCGCTGTCGGGGTTGCGGCGGCTGAGCGAGTGGGCTTTGCGCCAGGTGTCCCCGTTGGTCATCTTGAGCAGGAGTGCGGCCTCGTCGTCGTGCTCGCGCAGCCCCTCACCGCGGATCAGCCGGGTCACCAGGTCCTCGTAGAAGTGGTTGAGGGTGCGCTGCGGCGGCAGCAGATACGAGATCCCGGTGCGGTCCTCGTACAGGTCGAGGCCCTTCTGCGCGGAGACCTTGCGTTCCCGCTCGGAGTGCGTGAGGAAGGCGTTCACCAGGCGTCCGAGGTCGGTCCCGGCCGCGTCCGCCGGGGACTGCCAGCGCTGCTGCTGCTCGCGCCACGCCTCGTGCCACACGATCCGGCAGCGCCACTGGTACCAGGTGTTCTGCGCCTGGAGTGCTGCTTGTACGTCGTCGTCGCCCCAGCGGGCCGGCGACATGCCGGCCAACCGTCCCCTGACCCGCGGGATCTTGGGCGGCTGCTCGGTCACGCCCGGAGGGCGCTGGGGGGCGATGGCGCGGCTGTTGAGCATGCCCAGGAAGCCGAGCCGGGCGATCGGTTCGTCGCTGTCCGGGACGCCTCGCACGACGCGTTCGGCGAGGAAGGGGTCGACGGTCTGGAGGAGCTTGTCGATGGCCGGGCGCGGGGCGAATCGGTCGGCCATCGAGGCGGCCTGGCGGTCCGCGATGGACTGGAGGTCGGACAGCAATCGCTGCATGTCCGCGATCCGTTCGCCCAACGCCAGCTCGATGGCCCTGCTGCCGCGCGGCAGCGGTTCGGGCTCTGGTACGGGCAACTGCTTGCGTTCCCACAGCTCTTCGAGCTGGGAGTCGGCGAACAACTGCCGGATCATCGGCACCGCGGTGTCCCGCAGCGTGGTACGCGGCCGCTCTACGAGATCCGTGACGGCCTCCCGCAGCAGCCGGCCGGCGACCAGGTCGGCCAGCTGGTCCATCGGGGCGGTCATGGAGGCCACCAGGCTGGTGGAGACGCCCTGCCGGCCGATGCCGGTGGGGGACAGGGCGCTGCGGTGCAGGCCCCGGTTGATGAAGCTCGCGGCGAACGTCTGGTAGTCGTCGTCGGCCGCCGTCATCCGGCCCCGGGAGCGGCCGTCGCCCAGTTCGGTGCCGATCAGCGACATCACCAGGGAGACGATGGAGCGGCGCAGGTCGTCCTGGCGGATGCCCGCGGTCGGGCTGAACAGGAACGCCGTGGGCAGAATGCCGGTCCGCAGCCGGATCGGTGTCGTGCCCGGGTAGCGGATGCCGACCCCGGAGTCGTGGTCCAGGTCGCCGATCTCCGCGCCCTCCGTCGGCGCGTTTTGCCCGTCCACCAACCGGAACAGGTCGACCAGGGCGCGAGCCGCGTTGAGATCCGCCTCCCGCCCTCCGCCGCTGGCAGACGGGAACGAGGAGGGCATCACGACCAGCGGGTAGATCTTGACCCCGTCGAAGCGGCGCATCCGGAAGGCGTGGTTGATCAGGTGCAGATAGTCCAGGAAGATCCCGGCGCCGGTGCCTCCAGCCACCGAGAAGGCGACGAACACATCGCAACCGTTGACCTTGCCGCCGCCCAACTCGCTGAGTTCACCTGCTGCCTTGGCGATCGCGTCGATCGCCTGGAGCAGCGGCTCCAGGACCGGGGCGAGGCTGTGCCGGAGAGTGGCGAAGAGGGCGGCGCGCCCGACGGTGGGCAGCTGGCCGGCGCCGTTGTGGAGCGGGGTGACCTTCGGCTCGTCGATGCGCGGCGGCAGCCAGTCGGCGACCTCTTCGCGCAGGCTCGCCCGGAGCATCTTGGTCACTTCCGGTGAACTGTCGAAGTTCGGCAGGAGGTTGTGGGTGGCCCGGGAGGTACGGGCGTACGCGGCCCGCAGCGACGGGTCCACGTTGAACTGCGGCAGCCGCTGGAGGTCGGACTCGCTGTAGTCCGCGTACACGAACTGGAGGCAGTCGGGAAGCTGGTAGGGGGCGTGGCCGCCGAGGCGGCCGGTGAGCGCGACGCCGTCCGGGCCGCACAGCTCGGCGCGCAGCCTGCGTTCCAGTTCGGCACCGACCAGGCCGCCGGTGCCGCCCAGACCGACGAAGAGCATCGGCTGGAAGATCTTCATGGGTTTCCTCCCGTTGCGGCCGTATCGGCGGCCGGTTCGTCCTCGATACGTCTGTGGACTGCCCGCGGCACGGCGGCCGCGGTGCGATGTGCGGCGGCGAGCCGGCGGCGCACGGGTCCGCCCTGCGCCTCACCGGTACGAGTCATAGGCGCTCGCGCTCCCGCCCTCAGCGGTCGCGGGGGTGGTGGCCGTGGCGGTCCGGGTCCGGGAAGGCCGTGTTCTGCGGGCCTTCGCGGTGTGGGTCTCCTCGCCGAGGGAGAGGCTCAGCGTGTCGGTCAGCGGGACGCTGCCGTGCGCGGGCAGCCGGGTCCGTCCGCCGCCGCGCGTGCGCAGCACCGCGCCGCCCTCGGGGCTGCGCTGGACGGCGTACGGGCCGTGGCTGCGCCGTTCAATGCGCGGGCTGCGGTGGGGTTCGACGACAGCGAACTCGTACCACTGCTTGTGCCCGTGCCCGGCCGGGTGGTCGTTGAGGATGTCGCCTTCCTCGGAGACCAGTTGCAGCACCAGGCCGAACGGGTCCCTGCGCATGCGGCGTTGCCGCAGCAGGGCGACGGCGGCCGCGACGGCCAGCGCGAGCAGTACGGCGGTGGAGACGAACGCCCACCAGTACTTGTCCCAGATACCGGGTTCCGGCGTCAGCCGCACCGAGAGCGGGGACCGCACCAGCGCCCGGTTGCCGTCGGTGGCGTCGACGACCGTGACGGTGCCGCCGAGGCGCAGCCCGTCAGAGTGGAGGCGGCCCCCGAAGGCGCCTTCGGGACCGATCTCGACGGTCACCTTCCGGGTCCCGGACTCGCCGGGCTTCACCTCGATCTCGGCCGGGGCGACCGAGAGCAGCCCGGGCTGGAGGTCGGTGACGGACAGCCGCAGGGTGTGCGGGGTGCCGCTGGTGTTGTGGACGGCCAGGGTGCCGGTGACCGTGGAGCCGGGGTGGGTGTCCGCGGCGGGCAGGGTGAGCGCGGTGGTGATGGGCAGTTCACCGGGTGCGATCTGGCCGCTCTCGCTGCGGGTGTCGGCGGTCAGCCCCGAGGCCGTCAGTGTGCCGCTCACCTTCAGCGCCCCGTTGGCGCTCCTGGGGATCTGCACGGTTCCGGTGAAGGAGCCGTCGCCCGCCTCGCGGTCGGGCCCCTTTCCGTCGTCGGCGAGGTGCACCGGCAGCGGGGCGAAACCGTCGCCCGTCAGCTCGCCGCGGACCTGCAACCCGGCGTAGTCGCGCGGGTCCTTGATCTCGTAGCCCTCGCGGGTCTGCAACCGCATGGTCACCGTGGCCTTCTGCCCGGCCTGCGGCGACGGCGGGTCCATGGTGATGGCGCCGCGCAGCTCGCCGTGCCACAGCACGCTGACGCCGACCGGCAGGGAGCGGTGCCCTTCGGGGGCTTCGACCTTCACCTTCCAGACGCCGGGCACCGGGTCGGTGATCTTCAGTGCCTCGACGGCGTGTCCGGCGCCCGCCAGCTCGAACCGTGACTTCCGGTACGTCCCCGAGGTGGGGACCTGATGGCCGCTCGGGTCGAGGTAGGTGACCGTCACCTCGGGGTCGCTCTTGTCGACCACGATGCTGCCCACGGTCGCCAGCGGCGAGATACCGATCTCCAGGGTGGCGGGCGGCCGTTCGCTGGTGCCCTGCGCGTACCGCAGGCAGTGCGCGGCGGCGAAGATCCGCTCCAGCATCGGGCCGACGTCCTTCGCCCCGGAGACCTTGTCGGCCTTCGGGAGGGCGGAGGGTAGTTCGACGCAGCCCTTCTGGTATCCGCCGGCGGCCATCCGGTCGAGCTGCGCCTTGTCCGGTTCGGGGCCGAAGCCCAGCGGCCAAATCTGGACGTGCTGGTCGGCGGCCTCCTTGAGCGCCAGCTCCAACTGCCGTTCGCCCTCGGCCTGGCGATGCGCGGGGTCGCCGTACTGGGGACTGTCGGTGACGTCCAGCATCCCGTCGGTGAGAAGGAACAGCACCCGGGGCACCGACGGTTCGGAGCCGGTGGTGAGCTCGTGCACTCCCTGGCGTATCGCGCTCGGGAAGTCGGTGCCGGCGCCCTCGCTCTTCTTGCGGCTGCGCAGCTTGCCGACGCATCCGCCGATCGCCTCGCGCCCCGCCGCGTCCAGCGCGGTCCGCGGGCACACCGGGTCCACCGCGCGCTGGTCGCCGGACTCGGCGTCGGCGAATCCGAAGACCGTGACATGGGAGGACGGGGAGACGTCGCCCAGCGCGATCCGTGCGGCGGCGTCCTTCTCGGCCGCCATGTCCTCGGGCGCGAGGCTCGCGGACTCGTCCACGGCGACCGCGTAGTCGACCGACCCGAAGGCCGGCTGGGCGTCCGCCGCCGGCACCGGATCACGGCCGGGGGGCGCCAGCAGGGACACCAGTACCGCGGCGCCGCACAGCACACGGACCGCACCGCGTCGCGCCTGACCCCTTCTCGTCCGCCGACTTGCCCTGCCTGTTCCCACGGCCGTCCCCTTGCTTCGTCTCTGCTTCGTGTGCGTGATGGCTCCGCGCCGCCCGGCGGCGGCGCGGGGCGGTCGCGGTCAGCGTGCGGTCAGACTCCAGGTCAGTGCCAGTGCCGCGGCGGGGCTCAGCGCGCCCACTCCCCAGCGGATGGCCCGGTATTTGGCGGCCAGGATCGCGCTGACGTCCACGGCCTGTACGAGCAGCCACCCGGCCGGGTCTCGCCCCGCCTCAGTGATCTCGGCGGAGAGCCGCCCGACGTCCCGGGTCAGCAGGTCGCTGAAGTACGTCACGCCGTGCTGGGCGCGGAGCGTGCCGGTACGCGGCATGAGCGCCCGGACCAGCGCGGCCACCGCGACCGCCCAGAGGACGCCCGCGGCGACCAGCGTGAGGTCGGCGGGCCCGTGCCAGTCGGGAACGCCGTTCCCCCCGATCAGGAACGCGGGCAACGCCAGCGCCGCGGAGAGCAGCACGGCCGCCTTAGAGTCGGCCCGGCCGAGGTCCTCCCGGACCGAGTTCAGCAGGTGTTCGGCGATGCGTTCCCCGGCCCGGTCGTGGCGGTGCCGACCCCCGTCCGGCACCGGCACGACCGGGTCCGGGGAGGTCCGTACCTCGCCGTCGGCGGTCACCGGTCCTCCTCCACCCAGGACCATCCGTCGTCCCGGTTGCGGCTCCGGCGGCGCGGCGGCTCCGGCTCGGTGTCCTCGTCCTTCTGCAGCGAGGGCCGGCGCCCCGCCCCGGAGGGCGGTTCGTCCGCCACCCAGTCCGGGGTGAACGGCTCGGCCGCGGGCGGTTCCAGTTCCGGGGTGTCCCGGCGGGCCGGCAGCGAGCCGATGGGCCCCCGGATGCGGTGGCGGCCGCGATTGAGGAGTTCCAGTGCCTGGGTCTCCACGTCATTGGAGTGGACCTGGCCACTGCCGACCAGGCCGAAGAGCCGCTCGACGCGTTCCTTCTCGTCCTGCCTGCCCTCCTGGCGGATCTTCTCCAGGAAGTCCTTGGCCGCCTCGGGCTCGGCCGCCAGCATGTAGCTGAGCTGGTCCAGCTCCCCGCCCTGGAGCATGGCCCGGAACTTGTCCTGGTGCACCCGGGTCAGCTCGGCTGAGGCATGTGCGTCCCGGATGCCGTCCATGTGCTGGATAGTCCGATCGTCCACCCGCAGCCGGACGTACAGCCTTATCCGCAGGCCGAGTTCGGACCCGAGGTCGTCCCAGCGCCCGCTGGCGCAGTTGCGGGTGATGGCGCGGTCGGCCTGCTCGGCCTCGGCCACCCGATACTCCGAGGAGACCTCGCGCAGCCGCTCCAGCACCGGGGCGGTGAGCCGCTGGGCGACATCGGTCACGACCTGGGTCGCGGCCAGATACGGATCGCCCACGGTCCAGTGGATGTCCACCTCGGCCCTGAAGAACGCGGTGCCGCCCGCGGCCGGCAGCTCCATCTGGAGCGTCGTCTCGAAGGTGCCGAGCGCGATCTCGCAGACGGTGTACGGCCGGGCCAGCGCCCGCTTGTCATGGTGCTCGGCACCGGAGACGGTGACCACGCTGTGGCCGCCGTTCCGGTAGAAGAGCACCGAGGCCGTTCGGGCGCTCGCCTGCCTGAAAACACCCGTGGGCGTGTACTCCCGCAGGAACGGACCCGCGGGCCCCGGACCCGCGTCAGCGCCCCCGTTCGCCATGTCCTCAGCCATGCCTCTCCTCCTTGCCCGTCCGGTCCCGCAGCGGGACGGCGAGCCACCACAAGGAGCGCGCCTGCGCGTCGGGGAGCGGATTCTCCGGATCGTTCATCAAGCGGCGCAGCAGCCAGTCCAGTCGCCGCCGGTCGTGCTCCTCGGCCGTCAGCGCGGGCAGCAGCGCCGCCAGGCCCGGCCGAGTCCACTCCGTGCCATCCCCGCGTTCGGCGGAGCGCAGCAAGGTCTCCAGCGCGTCCATGGCCACCTCCTGCGACCGCGGGGTGTTGAGCGCGGTCCACAGCAAATCGGCCATCGGGCCGACGAGTTCGGGACGGGTGGCGGCCAGCGCGAGCGCCAGCGGCCAATCCCCGCGGTCCCCCAGCGGGGAGCCGGGCTCGTCGTCCACCACCTCGGCCACGCGGGAAACGGCGAACCGGACGGTGGTCACCAGACCGATGTCCTGGTACGCCTCGCGCGGGTGGTGGGTCCAGCCGGCCAGCCGCCGCAGTACCGTAGCGCTGTCCCGGAGCGCCAGCAGCCGTACGACGTTGAGCGAGGCGACCGCCAGCTGCTCCTCGTCGTCGCGCACTCCGATCCGGGCCAGGGCGTCCAGACTGTCGTCCGTCGTGGCCGCTGCGTTCCCGTAGCCCAGCGCCATCGCCGCGGTCCAGCGGAGGGACTTGGTCCCGCGCCGGCTCCACTCGTCGACCAGGTGCTGAACCGCCTTCCGGTGCGAGGCATGGCCGGCCGCCTGGTCGATCGTGGTGGCCGCGAAGATCCTCCGGCGTGCGGTGGCCGCCTCGGCGAGGGGCCGGATCAGCTCCGCGTAACCGTGGTCGAAGTCCCGTACGCACAGTTCACCGGCGGCCACCGCGGCCCGCATCCACACCTGGGGGCGGGGATCGTCCGCCAGCAGCCGCAGCCAGCGGACGACCGGTGCCCGTACCGGGAAGTGCCGGTCCCAGATCTCGGACAGCACCGCGGCGGGCAGAGCGGACCCCCGGTACCAGATCAGCTGGGCGTCCACCTCGGTGCCGGCCACCTCGACCCGGCCGTCGACGAGTTCGCCGCGCGAGAGCGCCACGTCGGATTCCGGATCGTCGCAGAACAGCGGGCGGGCGGGGGTGCTGTCCGGATCGCTCTGTACGGACAGTTCCCAGGTCAGCAGATGGGCGGCAGCGGCCACGGCACTGTGCGAGGCCCCGCCCAGTACGGCGAGCGCGATACGGAACGCCACCGGGTGGAACAGGGCCGCCGTGCCCGGCCGCGCCACCGCGCTCCCCTCGGCCGGGGGCACGGCCGGCATCCTGTCCACGCCGGCGAACCACTCCTGGGCCTGAGCCGCGGCGAGGCTGCGGCAGCCGGCCAGCAACTCCTCGTAGGAGACGTCCTCCAGCAGATGCCCGGCCAGCAGCGACGCGAGCAGCTCGGCCTCGGCGGGGCGCAGGTCCTTCAGGCCGACCGCGTCCCTGACGTCCTCCCGGCCGGCCAGCTCCTCCGCCTGGCTCAGCAGGTCCGCTGCCCGGTGTCCGTCGTCCGGCGCGTCGGCCTCGGCGACATGGTCCTCCAGCCGCTCCCGCAGCCGGGTGGTGAGCAACTCCTGTGTGGGCACGGGCCGGCACAGCATTCCGTACCGCCCGGCCAGCAGCGGGTTCGCCGCCGATCCGACCGGGACGACGATCACCGCGAACGCCTGGCACCCGTCGAGAGCCGAGGCCAGCGCGTCCAGGTCCATCACGTCCGGCGGCGGCGAACCGGGCTGGGTGAGGGCGAGTTCGAGCAGATACCCGGTGGCGGGCCGCCCTTCGGTGTCCTCGCCGCCCGGTGCGCCGCCAAGCGATGCGGTCAACCCCCGTACGCCGCCGTCCGGATCGACGCGCAGCACCCGTGGCCGAGCCGGCGGCTCCGCGTCTGCGCAGCCCGCCGCGAGGGCGGTGACCTCGTCGAGGAGTGCGAGCGCGGTGCTGGTGCGTCCGGTGCCGGGCGCGGCACCGAGGACCAGCAGTCGGCGGGCACGGAGCGCGTTGCGCAGCGCCAGGTACCCCTCCGGCTCCACATGGACCCGGCGGAGCCTGCGCAGCTCCTCGTCGGGCACCGGCCCGCTGCGCATCCCCGCGGCGGACTGGCGGGCATCCATCCGCAGATGGATGTCGCCGATATGGGCGCTCCGGATGTACGAACGGTCGAAGCTGTTCAGGTCCCGGCCGGTGTCGAACAGCATCCGGGTGGAGCGGCGGGCCCGCGACGCGGCGGCGAGATCGGTGGGCCCGTCCTCGCTCTGCTCCTCGGCGAGCGGATCGCGGATGTGCTCCCTGAACCGCTCCGCGGCACGCTCCCGCTCCTTCTCCGCGGCCTCGTCGCGGGCGGCGTCCCCGTCGCCGTCTGCCGCGCCGACTTCCCCGGGCGCCCTGTCGTCCCTCTCCCCGCCCCTGGCCTGGTTGTCGGCGTTGCCGGCCTCGGGAGACCGGCCGACGGCCGCGCTCCCGGGTGCGGGTTCGGGGAAACCGTCCGCCTGATATTCGTCGGGCATGTCGCTCAGCCCTTCCGTCGCTCGGCGCCGGTGATCCGCCCGATGTGCACGGACTGCTGGTAGACGTTGTCGCTGTGCTGGGACAGGTCGCCGTGAACGGTGTACCGGGCGCCGGAGGCACCGAACCGGTCATCGTCGTCCGCTCCGGCGTCCGCGGCGTCGTCCGCGTCGTCTGCGTCGGCGGCCCGGACGTCGCCCTGCTCGGGCTTCTCGGGCATCCGCGCATGAGCGGCCGGCGGCGGATCGCCCGTGCCCGTGCCGGAGCCCGCGTCGTCGGGAATCGCCGGAGCGGGCCGGCCGGGGAGGTGGAACCAGGCGGTGACCTCGCCCTCCTTGAGCGACAGGCGGGCCGCGGAGTAGCGCGCGGGCTCGACGAACTTGCCGCCGCTGCTGACCACGTCCTCGTACAGCGACTCCGAGGCCACCAGCACGAGGTCGGCCCGCTCGGCGTCCAGCAGCCGCCGGGCGACGGGAGAGTCCGCCAGCCGGCAGGCGAGGTCGACCGCGCGTCCGCTGATCCCCCGGTCGTCGTGCCGGACCGGGCCGACATGCATGCCCACGCGCAGACCCAGAGGTACGCGCAGCGCGCGGTTTTCGTCCCGCAGGTTCTCGTGCACCTCGACCAGCCACAGGCCGAGCAGCCGGGTCACCGCGATCCGCCCGGCCACCGATAGCAGCACACCGTCGCCGCGGTCCTCCATGTGGACCGCGTCCCGCGCTACCTTGGCATGGGTGAACGCCGCTTCCAGGACCCGGTAGATCCGGGCTCGCATCCGCGGCTTGTCCACGTCGTCGTACGTTCCGGAACTACGGGCGTCGACGCTGATCACCAACTCGTAGCGTGCTTCGCCGACATCCATGGCGTCGTCGTCCACCCCGTGCCCCTTGTCCTGTTCGGTTGCCGTTCCCCCAAGCTTCGGGCCCGGGGCCAAGGCCGTCTGTAGCCGTTTACACACGACCGGGCGTGGAATTACTCGTGATGACCGTCCGCCAGGAGGGCGAGCAGTGCAGGATCGAGGATCTCCACCATCCGGTTGCCCGTGCGCACGAACTTCTGGGCACGCAGCAGCCGCAGGGCCTTGGCGACGGCTTCGCGGGTGGCTCCGACCGTGGCGGCCAGCTCGTCCTGGGCCAGGTGGACAACGGTGCCCGCATGCGAACGGCCCGGTACGGAAGGGGTGTA
Source organism: Streptomyces sp. YGL11-2 (assembly GCF_050054615.1). Taxonomy (NCBI): domain Bacteria; kingdom Bacillati; phylum Actinomycetota; class Actinomycetes; order Kitasatosporales; family Streptomycetaceae; genus Streptomyces; species Streptomyces sp. YGL11-2. The sequence continues at coordinate 98,215 of NZ_JBNHIN010000025.1, read as the reverse complement.
GGGCCCAGCGGGCTCGGCGCGGGACAGCTCCGTGAGCCGGGCGGCCAGGCGTTGCAATACGGTGAGCGAGGCGAGTGCGGACCGTTCCTGGTCGGCGCTGCGGAGCCGGAAGGTGAGCTGGCGGATCACCAGGCTGCTGACCCGTGGGTGCAGCGCGAGGAATCGGCGGAACGCGTCTCCTGAAATGACCTGCGCCTCGATCGGCCCCAGGGCGCGCACGGTGGCGCTGCGGGGGTGGCTGTCCAGCGCGGCCATCTCACCGAGCAGTTCACCGGGGCCGCGCAGGCCGAGGATCAGCCGGGTGGCACCACGGTCCGTGGCCACGGAGACGGTGACCCACCCCTGAAGGACGATCACGACGTGACTGGACCGATCACCCTCCGCCAGGAGTTGGGCATCGGCCGCGTAGCGCTTCCGGCGTCCGAGGGCCATCACGCCCTCGTTTTCCTGGGCTGTCAGAGCCCGCGCAAACGCCAGCTCGTCGCCGAGCAGCCCCATGGCCACGCCCCCCACGGCAATCCGTATGGCCTGAATTTCGTTGGCGCCGATGGTCGCAGAGTGACGCTTCGGGCGAGGCTTCGGATGGACTGAATCGCGCCATGCCACTTGTACTGCCCAGTAATTGACGAACCACCAGGCAGATTGGCTGGACCTCCCTCAGATCCGACACGCGCTCGCCTTCTGTACGGTTGCCCCTACTTCCCGACCGCCCGTCGCGGCCCCCGCATCCCCCGACGTCCCCGAGGTGGGGAACCACCCCCGGGGGCAACCGGGCGCATCGACGACGGCAGTGAGACCCGGGCGGTGAGCTTGGCGAAAACTCGGGTTTCGGCCACGTGGCGATTCAGCCCGCATCAAGGGGATTTGACTATTCCGCAACGAATTCGCACGGACTCGCGAGAAGGCCACCGCCGCTGCGAGGGGGGATGTCGAAATGCCCCCCCGATCGGGCAGAAGCGGCCCGGCGGCATGCGCGGGGGTAAAGGTCCAGACCTGATGTTCGGCCCCGACGGCGAGACGCCAGCGGACGCGAGGCCTGGACGATCAATTCATGGAAAAATACGGTGATTTCTTACGCGGCGAGGCGAGCGGGGAATCGCCTCTCAGCCCGCCGGATAACCGGAGTCGGTCGGCCTACTCGTGAGTATCTCCGCCGTACGGAAGGGAAATCCCTGACCCGTCGCCGCGCATAGGCTCGATGCGACGCGCCCTTCAGGAATCGAATTCGGCAACAGGCTTCAGGCCATGGGCGAGGCGGAGGGGAGGGAGGGACTGACGGTCACATCGCCCTCCTCCTCCGCCGCCTCGCCAGAGCCTATGCGGGATATCTGGCATAGGCAGATGACGACGACTTCGACGCAGTCGTCACCGCCGCCCCCATGGCCGCCGCCATAGCCGACGTACTCGTCACCTTGGCCGCCGTGGTTCCTTCTCGAATCGGTGGCGGGGGAAGGTGCCAGGGGCGAATTCGGCAGACGGGCCCTGTAGCGCACCGGTCAGGGCGATGTGGGTGTGCCGCACTGAGGCGGCGACGGCCAGATGCGCGCGGTCCAGCTCGTCAAGGCCGTTCAGCGGACTCGTCCAAGCACAGGTAGTGGAACAGGTATTCCGGCAGCACCCGCTCCTCCTGCCCCGCGAGCATCGGAGCCGGATGACATTGGGGCTCGTCAGCCCGCCGACCTGATGCTGCTGCACTAGCGCTGGCGGAACCATCGCGCCGGAGCGGACACACACGATGTCCTTGTCCCGCAGCTCGAAGTTCCTCAGCCGACGGGCCGTTTCCTCCGTCATCCGCTCGTCTGCCTCGTCGCTGATGCGCCGGCTCTTCAGATGCCGTGGGAAGACCACGGGAACCGGGCTGTTGGTGCTGCGCTGCTTCGTGCCGAACTTGGAATAGGACGGTCCGGCCTGGATCTCGCATAGCGAGTTGAGGCTGGCTGTGCAGGCCGGCTGGTTCCTCCGGAGCAGTGGTCCGTGGTCCCCGACGGACGGCAGCCGGGCGTGGCGTCCTGTACGTTCCGTGGGTGCTCCTTGGCGTCGCTCAGCTGCTCCCAGGCGGACACGAGCTCGTGCTCGAAGTCGTCCCCGCCGTCGCTCCGGAGTTCGACATGGTCAAGAGGGTTGAGTGAGTAGTCGCTACGCCGCAGTTCTTCCCGGGACACCAGGGCGCCGGGCACCTGTGGCCCCGTGCGCGTCGTCCCGGGGGCAGGGGCGGTCGCTCCCGCGCCCCTGCGGTCGTGGTAGGCGTCGAGGAGAGATTCGGCGACCAGGGTGCCGAGGACCCGACGCGAGCCCTTCTCCATTCCCATGTGCCGTGCGGCGAGGAACAGTGTGTTGTCGCGGGCGATACTGGGTGGGTGTTCCTGCTGGAGGCAGGCGGTGTCCAGCAGGTCGGCTTGGCGGACGGATTGGCAGGCGTCACTCCTCCGGCCGTGGGGTGGAAACAGCCTGTTCGCTCGCACTGAAGCATGGGCTCCCAGCTCCTCTCGCTGGACGAACTGCCTCTCGGTCATCCTGTCGAACTCCGGTGCGGGGCCCTGAGAACAACTGGGCAGCCCCCGCTGCCTGCGGAATGGGCTGGCGCGCTCCAGGGATTGCTCAGGCTCCTCTTACGCCGGTGGCGGAAAGCCGTGTTCTGCTAGTCGTGCAGCCATCCGAGGTGACGGAGTCGTGACTTGGGATTTCATGGACGCACGTGCGCTGGCCCGCGGAAAAAACGGATCTCGTTAGTCCTCGCTGGTCGACGCCGCTTCCCAGGTGCTTTTGTTCTGGATGCGGTTCACGATCCTCGGCGGGTGGTGGAAGTGCTGTGGCAACGGCGTGCACGCCCCTGGCGGCCAAGTTGCTGACTCCCTATGCCGAGTGACCATGGACGCGTCATACTGGCGCGATGGGGCTTTCGTTACCTGAACCGAAGGGTCACCAGAGGGACGTCGTCTCCCTGAATGAACGCGGTCACTGCGTCGTTCTCGGCACGGCGGGCAGCGGCAAGACGACGATGGCGGTCCACCGGGCTCACTATCTGGCCACGGCTCCGGGCATCGGAGGCCGCACCCTGCTGGTTACCTTCAACAAGGCGCTCGTTACCTACCTCAAGGGCATGGGGACGGCACCTCCGAACCTGCAGATCGAGACTTACCACACCTTCGCCCGCGGCTACCTCGCGCACCGCACCAAGGTGTCGGTGCGCATATACAAGCTCAAGGAGAAACTGGTCGACCAGGCACTGGAGGAGGCCCGCGAGCGACTTCCCGCCCGGGCGCTGGTCAAGCGCCCGCTTGAGTTCTTCCTGGACGAGCTGCACTGGTTGGTCGGGCACGGCGTCGATCGGCAGACGTATGTGGAAGGCCGCACTCGACGAGTCGGCCGGGGGAAGCCGCTCCAGCAGTCCGACCGTGAAGTCGTCTTCACGATCTACCAGCGCTACGAGCAGCTGCGCGCCGAGTCCGGGTACGATTACGACTTCGACAATATGGCGTCGTCCACCCTGGCACTCCTCAAGGACGACCCGACCGAGCGGCACTACCGGCATGTGGTCGTCGACGAGGGCCAGGACTTCACACCCGAGATGATCCGCAGCCTCGCGGCAGCCATCCCCGGGGATGGTTCACTGACGTTCTTCGGGGACTACGCGCAGCAGATCTACGGAAGCCGGATGTCCTGGCGCTCCCTGGGGCTTCATGTGCCGAGAGGCATCGCGGAGTTCGCCCACAACTACCGCAACAGCCGCCAGATTGCCCAACTCGCCCAGGTCATCTCCGAGATGCCGTACTTCAAGGACGAGGTTGACCTCATCCCGCCGACCCGCCCGGCGGCTGACGGCCCGAAGCCCACTATCCTGGAGAGCCCGAGCAAGGAGCGGCAACTTGCCGAGGCCGCGCGTACGGCCCTGGCACTGGGAGCCGATCGCCAGGTCGCCATCCTGATGCGCACACGGGAACACGAAGCCGAGCTCAAGCCCCTCCTCGCTGGCGGCCATGTCCCCGTCGAACGGCTGCACCGTGATCTCCCACGCTGGACGGACCAGCCCGGGGTGTTCTACGGGACGTACTCCGCGGCGAAGGGCTTTGAGTTCGACTCGGTGATCCTCCCGTTCTGCGACGCCGATGAACTGCCGAAACCGAGCGAGGTGGCGGCCCACGGCCCAGACGAGGCGAAGGCACGCGAAGGGCGGCAGCTGTACGTGGCGGTCACACGGGCCCGTACGGAACTCGTCATTCTGCACTCCGGCAAACTCACCGATCTGCTGCCGAATGAAATGTCGGACCTGTACGTCCGGGTGGCCTCGTGAGCGACATCATCGCCCGCGCCAGGGCCCGCGGTGTCACACGACTGTGCCACTGCACCAAGTCGGCCAACCTGTCGCACATCCTCGACAGCCGTGAGATACGGTCGGTGGCCAGCCTGCGGGAGGCGGCGGACGCCTATCGGCCGGCTGACACCCAGCGCCTGGACGGGGCACCGGACCGAAGCTTTCTGAGCGTCGAGTACCCGAACGCGTGGTACCAGTCCCAGGCTGCGGGCCGGGACCCGCACTTCCGGGACTGGGTGGTGTTCACGCTGGACGTCGAACTGCTTACCACGCCGGGCACGCGGTTCTGTCCGTACAACTCGGCACGGGACGAGAGCGCCGGTGCCCTGCCCGGCGCCGATGCCTTCGACGCCCTGTTCGCGCCGACCGTGACCGGCAATGCCACACGGAAGCGGGAACGCGCGCATCCGACGTGGTGGCCTACGGACGACCAGGCCGAGATACAGATACCCGGCACCATCCCGCTGACCGCCGTACGCTCGGTCATTGTCCGGGATGAGCAGCAGGCGGACCTGGAGCACTTCAGGCTCACGCAGTTCGACATGGCGGCCCTGCTGCCGCCCCTGGTCGTCGCGCCTGTGCTCTTCGACAAGTACGCCCTGAGCAACTCCGTACGCTCCGGCATACGGCCACTGGAGACCCCGTACATCCCACGAGCGACTCTGGCAGAGTGAACACGTGAACGCTGAGCTTCACCCATGGACCGACAGGGCCCGCGGCATGCTCGTCGGGGCTGCCGTCGGGGATGCCATGGGCTGGCCCTACGAGCGGCGGGACCGGACGCACTCACTGCCGCCCCTGAGCCAGGTCTCCGGACGGTTCTTCGCCTGGCGGCGTATGGCTGGAAGCCGTTTCCGTCCGATCGTCGAGGACATCGGGCCCGGCGAGTACAGTGACGACACCCAGATGCTGATTGCCGTGGCCCGTGCTCGTCTTACCGCGGGAGACCAGTGGCTCCCCTGGCTGCAACGAGTGGAGTGGCCCTTCCTTCTCGACTACGAACGTGGAGCCGGGGCCGGTGTCAAGCGCGCCTGCCGAGCCTGGGAGAAGCAGGGCGCGGCCTGGGGCAATCGGGTCGGCGATCAGGATAAGTACTTCGGCGCCGGAGCCAATGGTGCGGCCATGCGCATCGCGCCGCATGTCATCGCCCATCACGAGGGCACCTTCGGTGACCTGGCACACGACGTGGTTCACGACGCGGCGACGACGCACGGGCATCCTCGCGCCCTCCTGGGAGCATTGGTGCACGCCTACGCCCTGTGGGTCAGCCTGCGACAGCCCGCGCCGCTCACCTACGGCTGGCTCGTCGAAGCGGCGCTGGACGGGCTGAAGGACTGGCAGGAACCGGTGTGGCAGGGCTTGGATCGGCGCTGGCTGGACGCCGCGTCCCAGGCGTTCCCGGATGGCTACGAACGCGCTTGGGACGACACTGTGCAGGAAGTGGAGGAACTCCTCAACAGCGCACGCGCCTCGCTGGAGAGCGGCGCGCTCAGCGCTCCCTCCGCTTTTCTGGAGTCGCATGGTCTGACGCGGACGAAGACTCGCGGCTCGGGGACCCTGTGCGCGGTTGCCGCCATGTACCTTGCGGCGCGGTCCGCATCCAGCCCCGAGCGCGGCGTCGGCGTTCCAGCACGCCAAGAGGGCGCGGACACAGACACGTTGGCATCGATGACCGCCGCTTTGCTCGGCGCGGGTCTGGGGCAGGAATGGCTCGGTTCGTACGGCCGGTCCGTCCAGGACGCGCCTCTGCTAAACGCGCTGGCCGAGAACCTGCTCCGGCCGGTCCCCGAGCCGCTGACTCCGCCCTCCCCGGACGAGGCCGCTCAGGCACGGTCGCGGTTCCTCGAAGGACTCGACGGCGCCGACATCGGAGCCGGCCTTCTGCTCCCGGAGCGCCGAGAGGCACGCGTCGTGAGTCGAGGCACGCTGATGGCCGGCAACTGGTCGGCACAGCGCATTCGTCTGACCACTGCGGACGGCCAGGACCTTTTCCTTGTCCGTGGGGTGCGGCGCGTGGAAACGGGAGATGTCCACGCTGTGCCTCGCGCAGAAGCTCCTGCGGACGTCGAGAACCGGCAAACTGTGCAAGCCCGGCTGCAGGGCGCGTACTTGCCCGTCAGCGACATCGTCCGCGTGAACGAAGCCCTCACAGCCCTGGGGCTGACCACGTTCCGCTGCGGCAATGACTGGGCCTCTTACGAGAACCTGGTCATCAGGCAGTCGTACCGTAAGGAACGAGCCGCGGACGTTCCGGGAGCCCAACTCCGCGTCGCGGTCAGCGACGTCCGGGCGGCATGGGAGCGGCTGAGCGGGATGGGATTCGACGGAGCGGTCCAACGGGACCGTGGTGCGTTCTGGCTACGGATCGACCCGTATCTGATCGTCTCCGTCAACAATGCAGAGCCGCCCGCGGGGTGACGGCGCGACCGGCCGTCGGAACGTCTTGACATCCGCTTGAAGGCGCCTGATGGCCACGCTGGTTGCCGGGTTGTCAGATACGCCGGATGGGGCCCGGCTGGTCCTTGACGCCGGTTACGCGCTCCCCGCCGACCACATGGGTCATGACGCGGGACTACCCGCCATTGGCACCCGACGCCACTTGCTGAGTAGCCCAAGCACTCACGTGCCCGGTCCGAGTGTGTGAACCGTCTCGCGTCAAATGGAGATGAGGGTGCGGCGGTGGCACAGATCATCACGGTGAGGACCGGCGAGGCCGGTGACGGCTGGCTCTGGGCCGATGTCCTCGTCCCCACGACTTGTAGAGAGCGCGTGGATCTTGTACGCCCGGGTCTCCGTACTTCGCGAACCTCGCCGCCGTCCCGGTGCGCACGGTGGCCACCACCGTGTCCCGCTGCACATCAAGCCCGGCGCACCGCTCATAGATCACCTGCATCGTTGGCCTCCTCCGACCGGCAAAGCACCGGCGTGCCGTCCGGAAGGGGCCTACCTGACAAAGAGTCTGAGATTCGCGCTCGAAGCAGCAGGCAACGATCCCTCAAGCCTCACCGTCATACTTTTCCGGGCTCCCCCGCGACCAAGCCGAACCGACGTCTGCCCGGACGCCACACCACCAGCGTCCAGAACCGACGGCACATCGAACAACCCCCTCGAAGGGTGAACCTCACGCCCCACAGCCGCCCGCACGCCCCGGGATTCTCATCCCGCCACGGTGGCGCCGCACAGCGGAGGCACAGGTACTTTTTCGCCGCTCAGCTCGACCCGATCCGGCCCAGGTGACCGAGCTCCTCGACGAGCACCCGTATCTGAGGGTCGAGCCCGTACTCCGGGAACTGCACATCGCCTCGTCCACCTGCTACCGCTGGCGCCGCGCTGAGCGGGAGCCGTGCGCTCGCCGTCGCCAGGACGTGGAGCTGACCGAGCAGATCCGGCAGATCCATGCCGACTCCGGCGGGATCTACGGCTCACCGCGCGTCCACGCCGTGCTCAAACGCGAGGGTGTCCACGTCGGCCGTAAGCGGGTCGAGCGCCGGATGCGCCAGGACGTCTCGCTGGGATCAGCCCGCGGCGCAAGGGCTTCACACGCCGGGATCCGAAAGCCACCCTGGCCCCGGACCTGGTGGGCAGGGACTTCACCGCACCGGCGCCGAACCGGCTGTGGGGCACCGACCTCACTATGATCCCCACCGGTGAGGGGCCGCTGTGGCTGTCGGCGATCCGCGACGCCTTCTCCCGCCGGGTGGTGGCCTGGGAGACCGCGGCCACACGCGGATGCCGACCTGGTCCTGTCCTCGCTGGAGTAATGCCCTGGCCAGCCGGGAGGTCGAGCCCGGACAGCTCATCCATCACACGGACCACGGATGTCAACCCAACCCACGTCGATCAAGCACACAACTCGGTTGGTGAGAGCCGGAATTGCAGCACCGATGGGATCGGTGGGCGACTCATGCGACAACGCCCTTGCGGAGAACCTGTGGATGCTGATCAAGACCGAGTGCATCCGCGGCCGCGTCTTCGCCACCGGGACCGACGTGAACGTGGCGCTCTTCGAGTACATCGACGGCTTCCCTCCGGCTCACCGGATACACCGGCATCGCTGTCAGACTCCGTCGCCATGCACGCGACGCCACCTGACCGCTGGCAACCCTCGGCATCTTGCGATCAAACCGGACAGATCCGCTGAACGACGCCGCCCTGGTACCCGGCTGAGGCTGCGGTTCGACCTCACGGAGCGGTGACGCTGCCCCCAACAACTCCCGCGCCGTCACCACGAGTCCGGCGGAGGTGCCGAGCTCGGCCGAGATGATCCGCAGGCCGTTCTTGCGCCGCACACATCAGCACCGTAGGGATCGCGGTGGAGTTGTCGGTTTCCACGGAGAGCCCACCCAGACATGGCGGATACCCGAGTAAGAAGACACTGGCGCTGCAGATCGAGCACAACCGCTCGGCCCGCGGTCTGCAGGGCATGATCTACAGCCGCAACTACCGGGCGGGTCGCGGAAAGCTTTCTTCCCGTCTCGGCCTCGCCACCGAGGCCGTCGAGGCGGCGCCGGACATAGACTTCTACGCCCATGTCGTCGGCCACCTCAGCTCCGGCGGCCGGGTCGACTACGTCATCGCCGACGAGGCGCAGTTCCTCACCTCCGAACAGGTCGACCAACTCGCCCGCGTCGTCGACGACCTGGCACTGGACGTCTTCGCCTTCGGCATCACCACCGACTTCCGCAGCAAGCTCTTCCCCGGCTCCCAGCGGCTGGTCGAACTCGCCGACCGGATAGAGGTCCTGCAGGTCGAGGCGCTGTGCTGGTGCGGCGCCCGCGCCACACACAACGCCCGTACCGTCGACGGCCGGATGGTCGTGGAAGGCGCGCAGGTCGTGGTCGGTGACGTGGTTGGGGACGCCGCCGACGACGGTGCGGAGCGGCCGCAGCCGGAGGTCGGCTACGAGGTGTTGTGCCGGCGCCACCACCGCCGCCGGCAGACCTCGGCGACCGCCCGTGCGGCGGCGCTCTCGCCGGACGTCCTGCCGGTCGACGTCGCGAGCCAATACACCTAGGCACCGCCCCGTAGGGCAGGCCGTTGCGGGGTGGCGACGCGGCGCCGCCGCCGGCCCCGCTCAGTGCTGCTGGATGATCGTGAAGACCGCGCCCTCGCTGTCCGCCACCGTAGCCAGCCGGCCGTGCGCCGAGTCCCGTGCCGGACGCAGTACACGCCCACCCAACTCGGTGACCCTGCGGGCCGCGGCATCGGTGTCCGACACCGCGAAGTAGGTCATCCAGTGCGGCCCCCGGTCACGCGGCAGGGCGTTGCCGACACCGTGGATGCCCGCCACCGGCTTCCCCTTGATGTGCAGCGTCAGGTAGTCGAAGTCGGCCGAGACCACGGCTTCCGCCTCGAAGCCGAAGACATGCTCGTAGAAGGGCCCGACGGAGTCCGTCTCCTGGGTGACCAGTTCGTTCCATACCGGGGTGCCCGGCTCCCCGCTGACCGCGGTGCCCGGCATCGACCTGCCCTGCCAGATACCGAAGATCGCCCCCTGCGGGTCGGAGCCGATCGCCATCCGCCCCGCGTCGTCCGCGTCCAGCGGCCCGACGCCGACCGTGCCGCCGCAGCAGCGGATCTGCTCGGCGGTGGCGTCCGCGTCGTCGCTGGCCAGATAGGTGGTCCAGGCGACCGGGAGGTTCCGGTCGGCCGCCAGCTCGCCGACGCCGGCCACTTCCAGGCCGTCGAGGAAGGCGCGGGCGTACGGACCGAAATGCTGCGGTCCCGGGCGGAACTCCCAGCCGAAGAGCGCGCCGTAGAACTCCTGCGTCGCGGACAGGCTGTGTGCCAGGAGGCTCACCCAGCAGGGCGCGCCGGGCATCCGCCGGGCTGCTGCCTCGGTCGTCATCGTCACTCTCTCCTCGGAGCATCAGGTGCTGGCCATTGCGGTACGGGCGCGGGTCCCGAGCAGATGCTCGCACCCTGTGACCTGCTGTGCGCCCCGGCCGCGCCGTCCACGGCGCGTTCGCGAGGGAGAATGCCCGTTTTGATGTTTCTCGTCCGTTTCGGCGGCGTTACGCCGCCGCATAACTCCGCCATACGGAGGGTGGGCACCCGCCTTCTGTACGTAGCCGTCGCTACGCAAGGATGAGTCCCATGAATGCCATCATCGCCGCTACCGAACTCGCGAGCGAGTTGGCGGGTCCCGCGGCTCCGCTGCTTCTCGACGTGCGCTACCAGATGGGCGGCCCGCCCGGACGCCCCACGTACGAGGCCGGTCACCTGCCCGACGCGGTCTATGTCGACCTCGAAGGCGAACTGGCCGGGCCGCCTGGTGCGGCAGGCCGGCACCCGCTCCCCGACCTCGCCGTCTTCGCCGCCGCCATGCGGGCCGCGGGCGTCACCGCCGGCCGTCCGGTGGTCGTCTACGACGGCGGCCAGGGGTGGGCCGCCGCCCGTGCGTGGTGGCTGCTGCGCTGGGCGGGTCACCCGGACGTGCGAGTTCTCGACGGCGGGCTTGCCGCCTGGCAGGCGTCCGGTGGCGCCATGAGTGTCGACAAAGTGACTCCGCCGGTCGGTGACTTCACCCCCGCTCCAGGGGCGATGCCGCTGCTGACGGCGGACGACGCGGCCGCACTGGCCCACCGCGGCGTGCTCCTGGACGCACGGGCCGGCGAGCGCTACCGGGGCGAGGTCGAGCCCATCGATCGGGTCGCCGGCCACATCCCGGGTGCGGTGTCGGCCCCGACGACCGAGAACGTCGCCGACGGCAGCACGGTCTTCCGTGGCGCCGCCGAACTGGCCGAGCGGTTCGCCGCATTGGGCGCCACCGCGGACGCCGAGGTCGGCGTCTACTGCGGCTCCGGAGTCTCCGCGGCCCACCAGGTGCTCGCCCTCGCGGTCGCCGGCATCCCCGCCGCGCTGTACGTCGGTTCCTGGAGTGAATGGTCCGCCGACCCGTCCCGGCCCATCGCCACCGGCCCGCAGCCCGGCTGAGCCCCCATCGAGGCCCGCGACGGGCCCCGCACGACGGCGTCCGCCCGCCCCCTGGAAGCAGGGAGCGGGCGGACGGGTGTCTCGTCAGGAGTGCGGCGCGGCCGGCACGCCCCTGCGCTACTCGGGTTTCTTGCGCCGGGTACCGAAGACGATCTCGTCCCAACTGGGCACCGCGGCCCGGCGCCCGGGGCGCACGCCGTCCGCCTCGGCCTGCCGGTCCGTCGTCCCGGTGAGCCGGTCGCGGTGGCCGGCCACCGCCCGCGGCATGAGCACATCGGCGTACGCGGAACCCGCGCCCGCGCTCGCCGCCGGGGCGGGCGGCTCCTCGACCTCCGCCTCCGAAGGCTCCTCGTGCTGCGGCGCCTTGGCGGTCTCCGGAACGACCATGTCGCCGCGGAAGCTCGGCACCGCCTCCAGCAGGCTGGTCAGCGAATCCCGCTCCCGCTCGCCGTTGGCCTCCTCGCCACCCCGCGACTCGTCCCGCTCCTCGCCGCCGGACGGCGCGGTGCGGTCGCCGCGATCGGGCATCTGGCGGTCCAGGGCGCGGTCCAGCGGGCGGTCGCGCGGCAGCCGCGCGATCCGGGGCACGAACGGGAAGCTCGGCTCGGGGGTGTCGTCGCTCTCGCCGATCAGCGCCCGCGCCTCGTCGTCCACAGCCTGGACGAGCCGTCGCGGCGGGTCGTACGTCCACGTCGCCGAGCGCGGTTCGGCGGCGACCCGGTAGACCAGCAGCACCTCCCAGGTGCCGTCGTCGCGGCGCCAGGAGTCCCACTGGGCGCTGTCCTTGTCGGCGCCGCGCAGCAGCAGTCGCTCCGCGACCGCCTCGCCGAGCTGCGGGCCGGTGTTCTCGCCTGGCCGCCGGACCGGGGTCTTGCGTGCCCGCTCGGCCATGAATGCCCGCTCAGCGAGCACCGGCCCCTCGAAGCGGCGCACCCGGTCGACGGGAATGCCGGCGAGTTGGGCGACCTCCTCCGCGGAGGCACCTGCTCGTATCCGCGCCTGGATGTCCCGCGGGCGCAGGTGGCTCTCGACCTCGATCTCGATCTGGCCCAGGCGTGCGCGGTCGTTGCGGACGGCGGCGCGCAGCCGCTCATCGATCGGAAGCGTGTACTCGGTGCTGTCCGCAGCTTTGAGCACCAGCCGTGTGCCGTCGTTGGAGACGGCCACGACACGCAGTTCGGGCATGGGGACCTCCCGGGTGGTGCCTGCCGACGTCACGTGCGTCGCTGCTTCCGCTAGTCGAGTGTGGCCTGCCCGGGTGCAGCCTGCCACAACATTGCCGAGTTGCCCGGCGTGTCGAGGCTTGGCCCAGAAACGCCGTTATGACACGGTTACCAGTTCGCAACGCTCAGTGACCATGCCGCTTGCCCTGTCATCGATCACCCGTGCCGAGCGGCGGCGCCCCAAGGAGGGGTGCCACCTTCAGGGCCCCTCCCGCGGGTCCGGGCAGCCGGACGGGAACCGGGGCCAGGGCTCGCCACAGTACTCCATTCGGGCCACCGAGGTGGACCGCCGCGCCGCCGAAGTTCTCGCGAGGCAACGGAGTTGAGTCGCCTTGTCGACCTCTCTACCTGCAGTGAAGGTGTCGAGTTTCACAGATTCCCCAGATTCGGAACTATTGACTCCGCCACTCGGTCACTTCTCCATGCAAGATGGATCGAAGGGGCGATCAAAGGTAGGAGATGGACGAAAAAACCGAAACCGACACGAAGAAGAAAGAGAAGCGGATAGACCTGAGCCTCGCCCAGGTCTCCGGTAGCGCTCTCGCCGCGGCCGCCGCCGCGTACCTCGCGGGTCAGCTCGGTGTTTACGGAACCATCATCGGCGCAGGTGTCGTCAGTGTCGTCGCCACGACCGGCGGCTCCATATTCCAGCACCTGTTCCGGCGCACCGGCGAGCAGATCAAGGAAGCGGCCGTCACCACACGGCCGAAGCCACGCCGCTTCTCCACCACTCGACCCCGATCCACCACCGGGCAGGCGGAACCCGCCGGCCCCACACGAGTGCTGCCCACCTTCGACAAGCAGGGCGCGGAGGACACCGTCACTTCCGTAGCGGCCCGGAAGCCCGACCCCGCCGCGGCCCGTACGCAACTCATCCCGCGCGCCGAGCAGGCGCGCCGCCGCGATCCCGCCGGCGCCCACCCGGCTGACGACCCCACGCGCCTGCTGCGCACCGTCGACCGCGACGCCACGTGCGCGCTGCGCCCGGGGAAGGGCGCCGGCCAAGCGCAGGCCGCCGACGGCACCGACAGGACGCAGCTCGTCGCGCGTCTCGACGAGCGGACCATGGCCCTGCGTCAGGCCGCTTCCCAGGAGGCCGCGGCGACGGCCGTACTTCCTCAGGCCGGCGAGCCCGGCTCCCCGGTGGCTGTCGACGAGGAGAACACCGCGACGTACGGCACCCGGCTGCGCGGCTGGAAGCGGCCCGCGCTCGGCGCGCTCGTCGTGTTCGTGCTGGCGATGGGCGCCGTCACCGCCACCGAACTGTTCACCGGTGAGACGGCGAGCGGCAAGCAGGGCACCACAATCAGCAACATCACCGGGTTCGTCCCGCAGCGGCCCAGCACTCCGGCGCCGACCCCACGCCACTCCTCCGGGAGCGGCAGGGACGGCAGCGGCGGGACGCCGTCACCGGGCCCCAGCCGGTCCGGCGACACCGGCTCCGGCAGCGGGACGGACCGCGGTACGCAGTCCCCGTCGCCGACGCCCTCCGACGGCGGCTCCGGCTCTCCGAGCCCGGGCACGTCCTCGTCCCCGAACCCGTCCCCGAGTCACTCCACCGGCACCGACGGCGGCAGCGGCGACGGCTCCAACGGCGGCGCGACCCCGGGGCACCAGCAGAGCCAGAAGAACCCCGACACCCAGCAGTCGCCCGATCCGACGACCCCCTGACGGACAAAGGATCGCCCCTCCTGAGGGGTGGACCGCCTCACCCGGTGGATCGCCCTCCGGCCCGGCCCGGTGCCCCATCCAGGGGCGCCGGGCCGAGGCCGTCACGGGGCGCCGGGCGCCGCACCGCTCAGTCGCCCAGGACCTGGCGCAGATACCCGTTGGTGAAGCGGCGCTCGGGGTCCAGCCGGTCGCGGAGCGCGGTGAACTCCCCGAACCGCGGATAGACCTCGGCGAGGTACCCGGCGTCGCGGGTGTGCAGCTTGCCCCAGTGCGGGCGCCCGTCGTGCGCCGTCATGATCCGCTCGGCGGCGGCGAAGTACGCCTGGTGCGGCGTCCCGCGATACATGTGCACCGCGATGTACACGGTGTCCCGGCCCGCGGCGGTGGACAGGGCGATGTCGTCGGCCGGCGCGGTCCGGACCTCCACGGGGAAGCTGATCCTGAGGTCCGACCGCTCCACCATCGCCTTGAGCTGTCCCAGCGCCTCGACCGCGGCCTCCCTGGGCAGCGCGTACTCCATCTCCACGAAGCGCACCCGCCGTGGCGAGGTGAACACCTTGTACGGGATGTCGGTGTACGTACGCGCCGACAGCGCACGGCTGGAGACCTTGGCGATCCCCGGTATGGCGGCCGGCACCGCCCTCCCTACGGCGCAGGCGACCTGGAACACCCCGTTGGACAGCAACTCGTCCTCGATCCAGCCGCTCACCCTCCCGGGTGGCGCCGCCGGGCCCTGGCTGCGGTTGTTGCGCTTGGTGTTGCAGTTGCCGGTGTGCGGGAACCAGTAGAACTCGAAGTGCTCGTTCTCGGCGACCAGTTCGGCGAAGCGGCCGGTCACCTCGTCGAACGGCATCGGCTCCTCGCGGGCGGTCAGCAGGAACTCCGGCTCCACGGCGAAGGTCAGCTCGCTGACGACGCCCAGCGCGCCCAGGCCCAGCCGCGCCGCGGCGAAGACGTCCGCGTTCTCGTCGGCGGAGCAGCCGAGGACCGAGCCGTCCGCGGTGACCAGTTCCAGAGCGGTGATCTGGGCCGCGATCGAGGCGGAGTCGCGGCCGGTGCCATGGGTGCCGGTGCTGGTGGCCCCGGAGACGGTCTGCTCCATGATGTCGCCCATGTTGGTCAGCGACAGTCCGTGCGCGGCCAGTGCCCGGTTGAGGTGTTTGAGCGGGGTGCCGGCGGCGACGGTCACCGTCCCGGCCTCGCGGTCGATCCTGCGGATGCCGGTGAGCCGCTCCGGGCGGATCAGCAGCCCGTCGGTGGCCGCGGCCGGGGTGAAGGAGTGCCCGGCGCCGACCGCCTTGACCGTCAGCCCCTCCGCGGCGGCGGCGCGCACCGCAGCGACCAGCTCCTCGGTGCTCGCCGGGGCCGCGATTCGGGCGGGGCGGGCGGTGACGTTGCCCGCCCAGTTGCGCCAGGGCCCTCCCGGGCCGCGTCCTCCCGAGCCGCTGATGACATCGGTGACCGCCATGGTGACGTCCCCTCCCCTCCGCGCGGGCCGGCCGCGTACGACCGCCGTTGGTGTGAGCGCATGATGTCAGTCACCGACACGACATCCAGGCCGGGTGACGGGAATCACATCGCCAAGGAATCGGCCCTAATCGCCCGGCTTTCGGACATGTCGTACCGCCGGTAACTAGGGGTGTTGGCCGGGACGTTGGCGGGACCGCCCGCCCGGTGACCGAACGGGTGCAGGAGCGCCCACCACCTGAAGGCGAGCCGCGGGGGTGACACGGGGGCTTGTGGAGCAGAGGGGTACGTCGGCTTCGCCGATGGTGCAGAGGGGAGCGTCGGTTTCGCCGATGGTGCAGAGAGGAGCGTCGGGTTTTCCGATGGTGCAGAGAGGAGCACCGACGCGGCTTGCGCTCGGGGGCCGGTTCGACCGGGGGCGGCTTCCTCGATGCTTCAGTTCGTCCTCGACGGGTCGTGCCGCTCGTCGGCCGGAGCCTTCGCCGGGGACGGGATGCCCCTGGCCGCCGGGGTGGAGTGAGCCGGCGCGGACCGCGGGCGGAGCCAGCGGTAGCCGGCGAGCGCGACCAGGGCGGCGAGTACGCCCGCGGTCAGCGGCACCAGATAGGCGTGGTCGGCGCCGGCGGCGTCCACCACCCAGCCGGCTGCCGAGGAGCCGAGCGCGACCCCCACCGCCAGGCCGGTGCTCGTCCACGTCATGCCCTCGGTCAGCTGCGCCCGCGGCACATGCTCCTCGACCAGCGCCATGGTGGTCACCATCGTCGGCGCGATCGACAGCCCCGCCAGGAACAGCGCGGCGGCCAGCAGCGTCAGCGATCCCGTCAGCGACGCCACCGCCTGGAGCGGCGCCATGCTCACCGCCATCGCCGCGACGCCCACCAGCCACCGGCGGGCAGGATGTCCGGAGAGGTGCAGCAGCCCGAACACCGCACCGGCCACGCACGACCCGAGGGCGTACACCGCGAGCACCAGGCTCGCCGCGGCCTTGTGGCCCTGCTCCTGGGCGAACGCGACGGTCACCACATCGATCGCCCCGAAGATCGCGCCGGTCGCGACGAACGTCCCCACCAGCACCCGCAGTCCCCGAGAGCGCAGTGCCGACCCCTTGGCCTGCTGCTCGCGCGGATGCGGCACCGGCTCCGTCGTACGCTGCGCGGTCAGCCAGAAGACCCCCGCGGCCAGGAACACCGCGGCCAGCAACGGCCCGGCCTCCGGGAACCAGGCCGTGGACAGGCCGATGGACAGGATCGGGCCGAGGATGAAGCACATCTCGTCGACGATCGACTCCCACGAATACGCGGTGTGCAGCTCGCGCGGGGAGCCCCGGTACAGCTCCGCCCAGCGGGCCCGGACCATCGACCCGACGCTCGGCACACAGCCCGCGCAGGCAGCGAAGCAGAACAGCGTCCAGTCCGCCCAGCGCTGCTGAGCGCTCAGTAGGAGTCCGGCGATCGCGGCGAGCGACACCAGGGTGGCCGGACGCAGTACCCGCCGCTGGCCGTGCCGGTCGACCAGCCGGGAGATCTGCGGGCCGATCAGGGCCGCCGACAGCGCGATCGTCGCGGACAGCGCCCCCGCCAGGCCGTAGCGGCCGGTCAGCTGGGACACCATCGTGACGACGCCGATGCCCGTCATCGACAGCGTCATGCGGCCCAGCAGCCCGGCGGCCGAGAAGGACCTGGTGCCGGGGCGGCCGAAGATGGCGCGGTAGGGACTGGGCAATGGGGGTGCTCCGCCGGGTGAGGACCGAAACTCGGTAAGGAATGTCTGTGGCCGATACAGCTTACGGGCGAAGAGGCGCCCGGCGCCTCCCGTTTTACGCCGCGTTCCGGCCGGCCGCACCGGGGGCCTGGCCCCGCGTATCCGGGGCCGGGGTGGGAGGATCGGAGGCATGCCCGAACAGCGCGATCCCCGCCCCTATGACGCCCTCCTGCTGTTGTCCTTCGGAGGACCCGAAGGCCCCGACGACGTCGTGCCCTTCCTGGAGAACGTCACCCGCGGCCGCGGCATCCCCCGCGAGCGCCTCAAGGAGGTGGGCCGGCACTACTTCCTGTTCGGCGGCGTCAGCCCCATCAACGCCCAGAACCGGGAACTCCTCGACGCGCTGCGCAAGGACTTCGCCGAACACGGCCTCGACCTGCCCGTCTACTGGGGCAACCGCAACTGGGCGCCCTACCTGACCGACACCCTGCGCACCATGGTCACCGACGGCCACCGCCGCATCGCCGTCCTGGCCACCAGCGCCTACGCCTCGTACTCCGGCTGCCGGCAGTACCGCGAGAACCTGGCCGACGCGCTCGCCGCCCTCCAGGCCGAGGGCCTGCCGGTACCCCGGGTCGACAAGCTGCGGCACTACTTCAACCACCCCGGCTTCATCCGCCCGATGGTCGACGGGGTGCTGGCCTCCCTGGCCGAACTCCCCGAGGACGCCCGGGCCGGCGCCCACATCGCGTTCACCACGCACTCCATCCCCACCGCAGCCGCAGACACCTCCGGTACGCCCGCCGAGCACACCGAGGGCGGCGAGGGCGGCGCCTACGTAGCCCAGCACCTGGACGTCGCGCAGGTGATCGCCGACGCCGTACGGGACGAGACCGGCGTCGCCCATCCCTGGCGGCTCGTCTACCAGTCGCGCAGCGGCGCCCCGCACATCCCGTGGCTGGAACCCGACATCTGCGACCACCTGGAGGAGCTGCACGGCGCCGGCGTCCCGGCCGTCGTCATGGCGCCCATCGGCTTCGTCTCGGACCACATGGAGGTCAGGTACGACCTCGACACCGAGGCCACCGCCAAGGCCGCCGAACTGGGACTGCCGGTCGCCCGCTCGGCCACCGTCGGCGCCGACACGCGATTCGCCGCGGCCGTCCGCGACCTCCTCCTGGAGCGCGCGGCCACCGAACGGGGCGGCACCCCGGAGCGCTGCGCCCTGGGCGCGCTCGGCGCCGGACACGACCTGTGCCCCATCGGCTGCTGCCCCGCGCGCACCCCTCGCCCGGCCGCCGCCGGCGCCGACTGGGACGGTCCCGTCGCCCAGGCCCCCGTGTAACCCCGCCGCCCAGGCCCCGTACGCCCCCGACCCCGCTCACCCGAGCAAGGAGCATCGTGCCCGACGCGCAGCACCCCGACCCCCTCCACGACGAACTCCTCGAACTGGCCCTGGAAGCCGCCCGCCGCGCCGGCACCCTGCTGCGCGACAGCCGCCCCGCCGACCTCGGCGTGGCCGCCACCAAGACCAGCCCCATCGACGTCGTCACGGAGATGGACCTCGCCTCCGAGAAGCTGATCACCGACTTCATCGGGGAGCGGCGCCCCGATGACGGCTTCCTGGGGGAGGAGGGCGCCGGCGTCGAGGGCACCAGCGGTGTCCGCTGGGTCATCGACCCCGTGGACGGCACCGTCAACTACCTTTACGGGCTGCCCTCTTGGGCCGTGTCGATCGCGGCGGAGCAGGACGGCGAGGCGATTGTCGGGGTCGTCGCCGCCCCGATGCGCCAGGAGACCTACCAGGCCGTCCGGGGCCGCGGAGCCCTCCGCAACGGCGAGCCGATCCGCCACCGGCCCGCCCCGCCGCTCTCCCAGGCCCTCGTCGGTACGGGCTTCGGCTATCTCACCGAGCGCCGCGCCGCCCAGGCCGAGGTCGCCCGCACCCTGATCCCGCAGGTCCGCGACATCCGGCGCGGCGGCTCGGCCGCGATCGACCTGTGCGACGTGGCCTGCGGCCGGCTCGACGCCTACTACGAGCGCGGGCTGAACCCCTGGGACCTGGCGGCCGGGGTGCTGATCGCCACCGAGGCCGGCGCGCTGACCGGGGGCCGCCCCGGCAAGGCCGCCTCCCACGAGCTGACGCTCGCCGCCTCACCGGCCCTCTTCGCCGAGCTCCAGCCGCTGCTGGACGACCTCGGCGCCTGGCACGACTGACCCGCTCCGCGGGATGCGCACAGGACAGCG